>JALOLI010000120.1 GCA_025456165.1 Acidimicrobiia bacterium
GGTCCCCGATGGCTACCAGTTCGGGGGCCATGGTCGCCAGGCGCGGCTCCGGCAGGATCTCCGCCGCCTCCACGAGGAACCGGGCGTACATGTAGCGGAAGATGCCGCCGCCGGTGCCGCCGCGGTGGTCGATGAACATCGCCACGTTGGCGCAGGTTCGGCGCAGCGCCGACGGATCGAGCAGCTTCGGCCACTTCAGGGTTTCCGCTCGCGCCTTGCGGATGCCCTTGACTCCCAGGTTGGCTATGGGGGGCTCCACCATGCCCCGGCAGACCTCGACGATGGCCTCCCGCACCTCCGGAGGCGTCGGCGGCCGGGCGGCCGAGAAGTCGAATGTGAACCACTTGTGCAGCGGCGGGAAGGGCCGGAACTGCGACCCCCGCGCCAGCTCGAGCGTGTCCCAGTCCACCGGGTGGAGAACAGCATCCCGGTCGGCGAGGAGCACCGTCTGGGAGGCCGCGTCGTAGCCGGCAACCACCACCACGTGGGCCCCGAAGTGGTAGCCCTCAGGCAGGTCGAAGTAGGGCAGGAAGCCCATGTCGAGGTAGACCATCACCGGTTCCGGTGCGCCGGCCGGCGGTGATCTCCAGGCCCTCCTCGCCGGGCCGGGCGACATTGGCCCGGCCGCCGTAGAAGGGATCCATCTCCCCGATGTGGAAGTACACGAATCCCAATCCCCGGCCCAGGCCGAGCAACAGGTCCTCGGATATGGGGTAGCCGTGGTACT
Source organism: Acidimicrobiia bacterium (assembly GCA_025456165.1). The sequence goes on from JALOLI010000120.1 coordinate 728, forward strand.
CGTAGACGTGGCGCATGGACCCGGTCACGCAGTGATGAGTAGGGAACGCCTCGAAACCCGGGAAAACACCCGGGCCGGGGCCGGGGGGCCGCGCCACCGCCCTCACCCCTTCTCCACCGGCCACCTGATCTCGGTCACCGGCGGGCCCGGGTCCGTGGGGGCGGTCAGGTAGATCTCACACGGCGGCCCGCCCATGCGATAGCCGTGCTGGCCGATCCACCCCGCCAGGGCCTGGTAGGCAGCGCCGACGGTGTCGTAAGCGCCCACATGGACGATGACCGCCACCTCGCCCCCGGGCACCGAGCGCGGCTCCAGCGTGCGCCCTGCCGGGGTGGGCAGCGGGCCCTTCACCCCCGGCGGCACCGGGCAGACCAATTCGACGTCGATGGATTCAGGAGAGAACTCGGGGTCGTGGTAGACCGTGAGCGGCGGCCCCGCCAGCATCACCCCGGCCATGCCGAGACCGGCGAAGCCGTCGCCGAGGAACTCTCCGATTCCCGGCGGCCCGGCCACCTTCTCCCGCATGCCCAGGCCCCGCACCTCGGGCACCGTCTTCACCACCACTTCCTGCTCAGGCATCCGGCCCTCCTTCTCGATCAGGTGGAGGCGCGCCTCCACCCGCTCCAGGCGTTCCTGCTCCTCGGCCAGCCGCCGCGTCGCCTCGGACCGCTTCAAGCGCAGCATGCCCCGGAGTTCCTCCACCCCGAGGCCCTCCCCCAGGACCGCCCGGATCTCGTCCAGGGACAGTCCCAGTTCCTTGAGGGCCACGATGCGGTTGACCAGGTGCAGTTGCGCTGCCGAGTAGTAGCGGTACCCCGAGGCGGGATCGACGGCCGCCGGCTCCAGCAGGCCGAGGTCGGCGTAGTAGCGCAACGCCGAAACCGGCACCATGCACAGCCGGGAGAAGTCGCCGATCTTGAACACGCCCGCTCCGTTCGCTTCGCTTGCGCTCAGGCCTCGAGAGGAGTGTGGACCCTCGAGCCGCTGGAGAGTCAAGAGCCATTCTTGCCTCTCCCGCACTCGCGGGAGAGGCGCGCCCGGCCACAGCCGGGCGCGGAGAGGGCAAGACACAACTAGTCCCTTCGCGGGAGAGGCGCGCCTGCACAGCAGGCGCGATGAGGGCAAACCGCAACCAGATCCTTCCGACCCCGGGCCCCGGCAACATACCGGCCCCCCTACTACCCTGGCCCGGGGCTGCAGCCGCGCCCTTCCCTGCACCCGACGCCGGAGGCACCATGTCGAAGTGGAAGGACCGGATCGGCGGTAAGCCCCTCCATCCGGAGAGCCTGATGATGTCCTACGGCTACAAGCCGGAGTGGTCGGAGGGCGCCGCCAAGAGCCCCATCTTCCAAACCTCCACCTTCGTCTTCCGTACCGCCGAGGAAGGCGCCGCCTTCTTCGAACTGGCCCAGGGCAAGCGCGAGCCCGGCCCCGGCGAGTCGCGCGGCCTCATCTACTCCCGTCTCAACAACCCCGATGTCGAGATCGCCGAGGACCGCCTGGCTCTCTGGGATGAGGCCGAGGACTGCGCCCTGTTCAACTCGGGAATGGCGGCCATCGCCACCACCATGCTGGCCTACCTCCGGCCCGGTGACGTCGTCGCCGTCAGCCACCCCCTGTACGGCGGAACCCACCACCTGACCGACTGGCTGCTGCCCCAGCTCAACATCCGACCCATTCCCTTCGGCTGCGATTGCGGCGAGGAGGAGGTCGAAGCCCGCATTGCGGCTGCCGGCGGCCCGCTGGGCATGGTGCTCATCGAGACCCCGGCCAATCCCACCAACGACCTCATCGACATCGCCTGCTGTGCCCGCATCGCCGCCCGGCATTCCACGGCGGAGCGCCGGGTGCCTCTGGCGGTGGACAACACCTTCCTGGGCCCGCTCTTCCAACACCCCCTGGAGCACGGCGCCGACCTGGTGCTCTACTCGGCCACCAAGTACATCGGGGGGCACAGCGACTTGATCGCCGGGGCGGTGTTGGGCTCGGCCCACCTGGTGGAGCCGATCCGCTCCTTCCGGACCCTCCTGGGGACTCAGACCGACCCGTGGACCGGGTGGCTGCTGATGCGTTCCTTGGAGACCCTGAAGATCCGCATGCTGCACGAGTCGGAGACCGCCGGAGTGGTGGCCGATTACCTCGCGGCCCACCCCAAGGTGCTGCGGGTGAACTACCTGGGCCGCCTGGCCGAGGGGACCCCGCAGCACGATCTCTACCGGCGTCAGTGCCTGGGCCCGGGGGCAATGATCTCATTCGAGGTGGCAGGCGGGGTCGAGGGGGCCTACCGCTTCCTCAACGCCCTCCAGTTGATCCATCTCGCGGTGAGCCTGGGCAGCACCGAATCGCTCGCCCAGCACCCGGCGACCATGACGCACTCGGAGGCGACCGAGGAGGAGAACCTCGCCGCCGGGGTCACCCCCGGCCTGGTGCGGCTCTCCGTGGGCCTGGAGCATCCCGACGACCTGATCCTCGACCTGGAGCAGGCGCTCGAGAACGTGTAGGGGCCACGCATGCTTCCCCCGGCCTGCGGCCGGGGGAAGGCGCCAGGCCGTCGTCGGGCGGCCGAGCGGAGGGGCAAGACCCAACAACGGCCATCGCGCGCCTTTGCCCTCACCCCCCGCCCTCTCCCGGCAAGCCGGGAGAGGGGGCCGCGCCCGACGGGCGCGGAGGGGGAAGCCCTCCCGGCACAGCCCCCGGCTCCCCCTACCCTCCTCCTCCATGCGACGCCCCCTCGCCTTCCTCACCATCGCCCTGCTGGCCCCGGCCCTGATCACCGCCGCTTGTTCCACCACCGAGGGGACGACCAGTTCGCTGCCGGTCTTCACCACCGCGCCAGATGCGGCCGGGAGCACGAGCACCACGACGACGGCGGCCTCCACGACCTCGACGACCCCGGGCACCACCACGGTGGCCACCACCACGACCTCTTCCGCCGCCACGACCACGACCGAGCTGCCGCCCATCGAGGACCTCAACCTGGCCCTGGTCGAGGTGGCCGGCGGCCTGGCCCAACCGGTCTTCGTCGCCGCTCCTCCCGGCGACAACCGCCTCTTCGTGGTGGAGCAGGGCGGGCTGATCCAACTGCTGCGCGACGAGCAGCGCCTGGGAGCCTTCCTCGATCTCACCGCCCTCGTCTCCACCGGCGGGGAACGGGGCCTCCTGGGCCTGGCCTTCCACCCCGGCTACCCCGCCGACCCCCGCCTCTACGTGAACTACACCGACCGGCGCGGTGACACCGTGGTCGCCGAGTACCGGGTGTCGGCCGATCCCGATCGCGCCGACCCGGCCTCGGGCCGGGTGCTGCTGACCGTGGCCCAGCCCTATCGGAACCACAACGGCGGCATGATCGCCTTCGGCCCCGACGGCTACCTCTACATCGGCATGGGCGACGGCGGGGCCTATCGGAACCACAACGGCGGCATGATCGCCTTCGGCCCCGACGGCTACCTCTACATCGGCATGGGCGACGGCGGGGACGCCGGCGACCCCGACCGCACCGGGCAAGACCCGGCATCGCTCCTCGGCGCCATCCTCCGCATCTCGGTGGACGGCGACCCCTACTCGGTCCCCTCCAACCCGTGGGCCGGCGACGGTGGCGCCGCCGAGGTGTGGGCCAAGGGCCTGCGCAACCCCTGGCGATTCTCCTTCGACGGCGACCTGCTCTACATCGGAGATGTCGGCCAGGACGGTTGGGAGGAGATCGACATCGCCCACGTCGACTCGTGGCGGCTCAACTTCGGCTGGTCGGCGATGGAGGGCACCCGCTGCTTCCGGGAGCCGGGCTGTGACCAGACCGGCTTGGAGATCCCTGTCCTGGAGTACCCCCACGAGGACGGCAACTGCTCGGTGACCGGCGGCTACGTGTACCGCGGCTCCGCGCTGCCCGAACTCGACGGCTCCTACTTCTACGGCGACTACTGCTCGGGGATGATCGCCTCGTTCCGCCGCGACCTCGAAGGCCTCTTCGACCTGAGGGACTGGACCGCCACACTGGGCGCCCGGCGGGGCCTCACCTCATTCGGCATCGATGGGTCCGGCGAGTTGCTCCTGGTCACGGCCGGGGGCGGGCTCTACCGGCTGGAACGAGGCTGAGTCAGGTCCCGGGAACGTTCAGCAGGGCGAGCAGTCGGTCCGGGTCCTCCGGCGACAGGGCCAGCCGGCGCACGGTCCGCCGCAGCACCGCCTTGATCTCCACCGCCGGCTCCAGGGTCAGCTCCACGACACCCCGGCCGCGGCCCACGAAAGCGGCGGCATCCCAGCCGTACCAGCGGATTCCGTAGCCCCGCCACCACGACCAGGGGATGGCCCGGGCGCTGCTGATGGCACCCCGCGGCAGGCGGGCCTCGGCCAGCGGCCCGAAGACGGCGGTCACTGTGTCGGGGCCCACCTCCACCCAGCACCGGGAGGCCGAGCCCCCGATGAGCAAGCCGAATGGCGCCCAGACGGGCGCCCAGACCAGCCGCAGGCGAACCGTCTCGTGCATGAGCCTCCCCTCTCAGGCTACTCCCGGTTCGCCGGACCCCAGACGCGAACCGGCGGCCCGGTTGTCCGGACCGCCGGTTCAGATCGGTTCTGGCTGGGGTTACCGGCCGCGGTCGCCGTAGCCGCCGCCGCGGTTGCCGCCACCGGGACGGCCGCCGCCGCCGCCCGGACGGCCGCCGTAGCCGCCGCCACCGCCGTAGCCGCCGCCACCGCTCCGGCCGCCGCCGCCGCCGTAGCCGCCGCCGCCGTAGCCGCCGCCACGACCTTCGGGACGACGCTCGGTGCGAGGACGAGCCTCGTTCACCGTCAGACGCCGGCCGTCGATGTCGACTTCGGCCAGCGCCGTGATGGCGGCGCGGCCTTCGTCGTCCGAGGACATCTCCACGAAGCCGAAGCCGCGGGAGCGCCCGGTGGTGCGATCGGTGACCACCTGGGCCGAGGACACGGTGCCGTGCTTGGTGAAGAGCTTCTCCAAGTCGGCAGACGTGTAGCTAAAGGGAAGGTTCCCTACGTAGATATTCATTCGGGCTGCTGCCTCTCGACCGTTCTCGTCCGGCCGCCCCGCAACGGTCACCGCGGGTGCGGCTGCGGGGCACTCAATGAGGTCAGGTCCGCCTCGTGCCTTCCCGGTCGGCAACCATGCAGCCCGAGAGACCTGGAGCGCATCAGCCCCGCGCTTTCGTCACTCAGTGTAGCGAGTGGTACGGCTCCCACCGAAGGGGGGCACAAATGAGCGCTCAACGGCGCTCCAGGCCCCCGGGATGGCAGGCGTCGTCGTACTCCACCAGGGCCGGCACCCGGGACTCATCGGCGCAGGCCGGGCAGGCCGGGTCGCGGCGCACCCGCAGGGTGAGGAACTCCTGAGTCAGGGCGTCGTAGGTGAGCAGGCGGCCCACCATCGGCTCCCCGATGCCGAGGAGCAGCTTCAGGGCCTCGGCCGCCTGGATCGACCCGATGATGCCCGGCAGCACCCCCAGCACCCCCACCTGGGCGCAGTTGGGCGACACCTCGGGAGGCGGTGGCTCCGGGAACAGGCAGCGATAGCAGGGCCCCTGGTAGGGCTGGAACACGGTGGCCTGGCCCTCGAAGCGGAACACCGAGCCGTGGACCACCGGGAGGCGCAAGCGCAGGGAGGCGTCGTTCATCAAGTACCGGGTGGGGAAGTTGTCGGCGCCGTCGACTACCACGTCGTAGCGGCTCATGATCTCCAGTGCGTTCGCCGCCCCGAGGCGCACCGGGTAGGGCACCACCGTCACATCGGGGTTGAGGCGCCCGATGGCTGCGGCCGCCGATTCCACCTTCGGCCGGCCCAGGTGCTCCCGATCGTGGAGCACCTGCCGCTGCAGGTTGCTCTCCTCCACGACGTCGGGGTCCACGATGCCCAGGGTTCCCACACCCGCGGCAGCGAGGTAGAGGGCCACCGGCGAGCCCAGCCCCCCGGCCCCCACCAGCAGCACTCGCGAGGCGAGCAGGCGCAGCTGCCCCGAGGCGCCCACCTCTGGCAGCAGCAGGTGCCGGCTGTAGCGGGCCTGCTGGGCCGCGTCGAGGCCCGCCGGAGCCTCCCAGGCCCGTCCTTCCGCCTTCCACCGGTCCAGGCCGCCGGCCAGCGAGGCCGCCCGCCGGTAGCCGCGAAAGCGCAGCGCCTGCGCCGCCGGCAGGGAGCGCACCCCGGCGGCGCAGTACAGAACGATCTCGGTGCCGGGATCCGGGAAGAGGGCCGCCACGGAATCCTCCAGGCCCCAGGGGCCGACCCAGCGCGACCCGGGGATCACCCCGAGCGCCAGTTCCGCCTCCAGGCGCATGTCGACGACCTGCACCGTGCCTGCCGGCCGGCCGGCCAGCTCGGCCGGAGTGATCTCGAGGGGAGCCTCGCCGCTCATGACCCGTCATTCTGGCCGCCGGGCGGAGCGGCGCCTCCGGCCGCGGCCGGCAAGATCACCAGCACCGCCCCGTCGGGCACCGGGGTATCCACCCCCTGCAGGTAGCGCACGTCCTCGTCGCCCAGGAAGAGGTTCAGGAAACGGCGCAGCGCCCCGCTCGCTTCGAACACCGCCGGGCCGAATGCCGGATGGAGGGCGGCGGCGGAGCGCAGCACCTCGCCGACGGTGGCCCCTTCGGCCACGATCTCCGCCCGGCCTCCCAGAGAGGGGCGCAGGAGCGAAGGGACCCGCAGGGTGACGCTCATCGCAACGCCTCGGCCGCCTCGCCGGCCACCTCGCGCACGGCCTCTTCGGCCACGGCCCCGTCCCTGATCCAGAAGGCCCGCACCTCCGGCGCGGCCGGAGCCTGGAGGCCGACTACCACATAGAGCCACTCCGGCTCCAGCGCCTGGGCTATGTCGGTGGCCGAAGGGAAGGCCGGGCCGCCCGGATGGGAGTGGAACACCCCGGCGAGATGCCAGCCCCGCGCCTCGGCGTGACGCAACGCCCGGAAGTGCTCGGCGGGGTCCAGCGTGAACGCCGTAGGCGAGGGCGTGGAGTTGCTCAGGCAGTAGGCCATGCGCAGGCGGCCGGCGGCGTCGGCGGCCAGCAGGCCGCAGGCCTCGTCGGGCAGGCAGAACGCGGCGTGGACCACCATCGCCCGGCGCATCTCGGCAGGGAACTCCATGGCGGCTCACCGTACCCCAGTGGGATCGGTAGCGCCACCCCCGGGGCAGGCCGGGCCGCCGGGCACTAGCCTCCAGCGGCGATGACTGCCGCTGCTGCCCGCTCCCGCCGCACCGTGACCCTCCGCTCCTCGTCGGGGAAGGCGGTGCTGACCGTGCCCCTCCTGCCCGCGGCCGTGGCCGGGGCCGTGGCGCTAGCCGTAACTCCCCGGATCACCGCGCTGGCCGCGCTCACCGCCCTGGTGCAGAAGATGTCGCTCTCCATGGAAGCCGCGCCCAGGCCCGAAGCCGCCGCCTGAGGCGGCGCGTCCTCACCGGTGCGGTTCGATGAGCAGGCCGGCCACGAAAACGGTCTGCGCCGCCAGGGCCACGCCGCCGGCCACCGCCAGCCCGACCTCGGCGGGGATGGGCAGGCCCACCGGCAGCACCGCCCCCACCACCCAGGCCAGTTGGAACAGGGTCTCGGCGCGGGTGAAGGCCCCGCCGCGGCGGGCCGGGTGGACGACGCTCTGCAGCAAGCCGTCGAAGCCGAACTTCGCCGTGCCCCAGGCGAGGCCGGCGGCCCCGGCCAGGCCGGCGGCGGCACCGAGGCTGAAGAACTGGCCGGCGACGAAGGCGGCCGCCGCCTCCAGCGCCAGGGCGGCCACCACCATCGGCTCCTCACGCAGGTGCCGCTCCAGCCAGGGCGAGATCACCGACGCCAGCCCAAAGCCGATTCCCGCGGCCGCGATGAGGGCGCTGAAGTCGAGGGCGCTGCCCCCCTCCTTGAACTCGAAGGCGAGCAACGCCAGGAGGAACCCATTGAGAAGGCGCACCACCGCCGTGGCCAGCCGGGAGAGGCGCAAGCTGCGCTGATGCTGGACGAAGACGGCCCGTGACGGAGCCGGGCTCATCGCGGCCGGGGCCGAGGCGACCGCCGCCCGGGGATCGGGCAAGCCCAGCCCGGTGAAGGCCGAGAAGGCAAAGCAGACGGCGGCGGCCACCAGCGCCAGCGCCGAGTGGGCCTGCACCAGACCGGCGCCCACCAGCGCCGCCCCCGCTCCGGCGTAGATGCCGAAGCGAGCCAACTGGGCGTTGGCGGACACGAGCGCCACCGGCTCCGGCAAGGCCACCGGGAGCATCGAGGCCTTGCTGATCCCAAAGAGGCGCGAGAGCACCAGCATCACGAAGGCGATGGGGAACAGCCAGAAGGTCCCCAGGCCGAAGGCCATCACCACCGCCAGCACTCCCCGCAGCGCCGCCCCGGCGGTC
>JALOLI010000121.1 GCA_025456165.1 Acidimicrobiia bacterium
ATCGGCTACGGCTACCACCGGCCCGTCCTCGAGGACGAGGTGCGCCAACGCGGCCTGCAGCACCGGGTCTACTTCTTCGGGCCCATCCCCAACGACGAGTTGCTCTACTACACCGCCAGCGCCGACGTCGGCCTGTGCGTCATCCGGGGGCAGTCGCTCTCGTACCGCTGGTCGATGCCCAACAAGCTGTTCGAATACATGATGGCCGGCATACCCATCGTCGCTTCGGACTTCGAAGAGATGGGCCGGGTGGTGCGCGAGGAAGGGGTGGGCACGGTGTGCGACCCCGACGATCCTGCCAGCATCGCCGACGCGGTGCGGGCCATCGTGGACGACCCCGCCGCCGAGGCCCGCTTCCGGGCGGCGACCCGGGTGGCCATCGGCAAGTACAACTGGGACGAGGAAGAGAAGAAACTGCTCGCCCTCTACCGGCGCCTGGAGCCGGCGGCGGGCTGACCGCGAGGAGGAGGCCATGCTGCAGGCCAAATACTTCTGGGGAGCGCTGGTCATCATCGCCATGTGGGCTGCGGTGCTCGTCATCGGCGTGGCGGCCGAGGGTGAGTTCGTGGTGAGCTCACCAGGCGGCGACGTCACGATCCCCGTGGTGTGGGGAGTGGCCCTGATGGCCCTGATCGGGTCGGTGGTCGTAGGGAGCGTGGCCTTCCGGGACGAAGCTCCGAAGAAGGCCGCAGAGGTGAAGAAGGACGAGAAGCCGCTACCGCCGGCAGAGGGGTAAAGCGCCGCCCTCCACTCATTCCCGCTGCGGGGGGCGATCACCCTGAGCCTGGGGAAGGCCGCGGCGGTGGGCCATGGCGATCACCCGGGCGGCACGAGCCTGGGCCCGGGCCACGAGGCGGTCGAGGCGCTGCAACTCCGGCACAACCTCGGAGTCGTCCAGCCACTCCTCCGGCACCGTTTCCACCGGATCAGCGGCGTCCCACTGCTCAGCCTGGCTGGTCACACCTCCTTCTATCAATCGGGTACGACAGATTCAGGCGGACGGCAGCGCGCCCTTCCGAAGCCCGGTACCGGCTCAGGTGATGACCGTGGTGTCGGTGACCCCGACGTCTTCCGGGCTGACGTCGACCCAGCCCTCATCCTGCTTGCGGAACCAGTAGGTGTGAGACCTGGTCCCGACCCACACGTTGAAGCCGACGACCGCATCCGAGAGATAGCGGATCTCGGACTCGACGACCAGTACCTGGCAGTCGAGCCCGGGGGCAGTGGTGGTGAGTCCCGGGCCGGGCACGTCGGCGACGAGCAGCACCCCTGCAGGGAAGACCTCCTCCAGAGCGGCCACGTACTCGGGGTCGGCGTCTTCGTCGACACACAAAGGAAGCGGCGGGCAGCCCTCGCTTCCGGAGAACCGGTCGCAGGCCCGCCGCAGCGCCCGGGCCCGCAGGTTCCGCTCCGCCTCCCCGAGGGAGTCGGCCAGGGACAGGGGGCGCAGGTCGGTCACATCCACGACCACCGCGCCCGGGTCTACCTCCCGTGTCAGGCGGACCTCGACCGGCCACATCTTGAGCAACTCGGCGCACCCCGTCTCGGCATCCGCAATCCGCACCGCCAGGCGGAGCGGGTCCTCCTGGCCCGGGGCAGCGATCTCGACGGCGGGCTCGCAGGCGTTGTGCCAGACGGCGATGAGCAACCGGCGCGGCTCCGATCCGGGGAGGATGACGGCTACCCCGCGTCCGCCTGCCTGTCCTTCCGGGGGCCGCACCTGCTGCGCCGCCAGCGGCAGAGCCTCCCACTCGATGAACGACATCCCCGCGATGAGGCCAGTCGGATCGCTGCCGGTCTCGACGCCACCGCTGCACCCCGCTCCCGCGGCGAGAAGGATCACCGCGATGCCGGCAGTGACGGCGGTTCCCCGGCGCAGCCTGCTGCCCATGCGACCCCCTGATGTCGAGGGAAGGGTACCGGGGCCGCCCGACACCGGCCCGCATCCCTAACCTGCGCCCATGACCAAAGGCCTGGACCCAGCAACGGAGGCGGGCCGCGAGGCCGAGCGGCACCTGCGCGAGGACGTCGTGGGCTGGCTCACCACGGTGGCCCCCGACGGCCGACCCCAGTCCTCGGTGATCTCGTTCCTGTGGGACGGCGAGACCATCCTCTTCTACTCCAAGCCCGGCACCCCCAAGCTGCGCAATATCGCCGCCAACCCACGGGTGACCTTCCACCTCAACTGCGACCCCTACGGCGATCACGTGGTGACGGTCGAGGGGCGGGCGGTAATCGACGAGACGGCGGCGCCCTCCGACGTGCTGGCCGCCTACCGGGACAAGTACCGGGCGCCGCTGGCGCACTGGGGGATGGACGAGGCCGAGACCGCGCGGTCTTTCTCGGTGCCGATCCGCATCGTCCCGGAGCGCTTCCGGGTCTGGTGAGCCCACCACGCCACGCGGCGTCGCGCGGCATAGGGCGCCCCGGCCGCCGCCGTCTGGCCGGCGATCCGGGCCTGGGGTCCCTTGTCGCCGCGCCGCTTCGCCGGCGGCTCCTTTCGGGCTACAGCACGGCGAGCCTCGCCCTGTGGGTGGCCGCGGTGTGGTTGGTGCTGCTGCTCGAGGATCTCAGCTACTGAGCGACGGCCCCACCGGCCGCCTTCAGGACACCGCCGTGGTCACCGTGACCCCGGTCTCCTCAGGAGTGGCGTCCACCCAGGCGGTCCCATCCCAGCGGAAGAGGTAGGTCTCGCCGATCCCGTTGAGGTGTCCCCGCAGGACCCAGACGTCGACCCCGACGACGTCGGGGAGGTAGCGCCGCACCGGCGCTGCACTGACCAGCCGGCAAGCGTCCCAGCCGACATCCGGGGCGCCCGACGGGGTCATGCCCACGTAGCGGATCTCCTCGTACTGTGGGGCCAGGGCGGCCCGCAGTCCCGGCGGGGCGCTCTCCCCAGCCATGCACAAGCGCCGGAACGGCCGGGCCCGGGCGATGGCCCGAGCCTGCAACTCCAAGGCCTGCTCCTCACTCAGCGCCGGGGCCGCCGTGGTAGACACAACGGCCGTAGTCGTGGTAGACGCCCCGTCCCCCGAACAGGAAGCGGCGGCCAGCACGAAGCAGGCCGCCGCCGCCAATCCGATTACCCGCCGCCCCCAACGGGTCATCCCAGCCTCCTCAGGTCATGGACGCCGTGAAGATGCTCCCGATCGAGGCGTCGAGCGCGGCGTCGAACTCGCCGTCGCTTTGCTGGGCCGACAACCCCTCGGTGAGCGCCCGCGAGAACGAGGCCACCATGCCGGGGTTGCGCGCCAGCAGGGCATTGGCCTCTTCCCGGCTGTATCCGCCGGAGAGGGCCACCACCTTGAGCACCCTGGGGTGGGAGATCAGGTCGGCATAGAAGCCGTCGACGGTGGGCAGGCTCAACTTCAGCATGATCTGCTGCCCGGCGGGGATGGCGTCGAGACGGCGCAGGATGCCGGCCTTCAGCAGCGCCTCGGCCTCGGCCTTCTGCGGGCTGCGGATGTCGACCTCGGGCTCGATGATGGGCATCAGCCCGGCCGCCAGGATCCTCTCGCCGACGTCGAACTGCTGGTCGACCACGGCGTCGACGCCCTTGGGGTCGGCCAACTTGATGACCGAGCGCATCTTCGTGCCGAAGACACCCTTGATGATCGCCCGCGCCAGCAGGGCGTCGAGGTCGGGCATCGGCTTCATCAACTGGGCGCCGTCGGCCTCGGAGGCCAGGCCGTTGTCGACCTTCAGGAAGGGCACCACCCGCTTCGCCTTCCACAGGTACTCCGCCGAGCCCATGCCTTTGATGTCGCGGTCCATGGTCATCTCGAAGAGGATGGCCCCCAGAATGCGATCGCCGTTGAAGGCGGGGCTGGTGATGATGCGGCTGCGCATGGCGTGCATCAGGTCGAACATCTCGGCCTGGTTCGTGTAGGCATCTTCGGTGACGCCGTACAGGCGGAGCGCCTTCGGGGTGCTGCCGCCGCTCTGGTCGAGGGCGGCGATGAAACCCGCCTCGTCTCCAATCTTGGCCAGCATCTCAGCGAACATCGGTCGTCTCCAATTGGTCGGGAACGGGTGAGCCTCACAAGGATACGGTCTCTGCGGAGGTTGGCCGGCGGCGACCGCCCGGGCCGGGGGCCCGGAAGCCGGCGGCCCCGGCGACCCGCCCGGCTACTCCCGGCTCACCCCTCCGCCCCTCCGGTGAAGTTCCAGGCGGCGAGGCGCATCGCCGGCGCCCGCACCAGGCCCGGGCCGAACTCAGAGTCGGCGAACCGCACCTCGGCCCCCAGGTCGAGAACCCGGCCCGGGCCGAGAGCAGCCACGAGTGACTGGGTGAACCGCAAGTTGGTGACCGCCCCGGTGATGGCGCCGTTCTCGATCATGAAGGTGCCGTTACGGGTGAGGCCGGTGACCACCATGCTCTTCGGGTCGAGGATCCGGCAGTAGTTGAAGGTGGCCACATAGAGGCCGCGGTCTACCGCGGCGATCATCTCCGCCTCCGGAGCGCGGCCCCCGCCGATCACCAGGTCGATGGGCATGGCTCCCCAGGCCTCCATTCCGGGGACCGAGTGCCCGGTCGATTCCGTGCCGACGCGAGCGGCGGTCTTGCGATCGTGGGTCGCTGCCAGAGTCACCCCGCCACGAACGAGATCGAGCCGGCGCTTCGGCGTGCCCTCACCGTCGAAGGCGAGCCCCACCGACCCGGGCAGGCCCGGGTCGTCCCAGATGTCGATCCGCTCGTCGAACTGACCGGCGCCCACATCGAGGAACGACTGGCCCTCGGTGGCCGCCTTGCCGTTGAACCCGTAGAACCCGAGGAAGATGCCGATGGTCGCCAGGCACTCGGGCGAGAGCACCACCTCGTACTCCCCGGGCTTCAGGTCGAAGGGATTCGATGCCAGGCGGAAGCGCTCGGCGGCCAGGGCCCCCACGGCCGCTCCGTCGAGGTCGGCGATCCGCTGCGAGGTCTGGTGCCCGGAGCCGGCGATGGTGCCCACCCGGTG
>JALOLI010000122.1 GCA_025456165.1 Acidimicrobiia bacterium
GCCGCCCTGGAGGTCCCCGCTTCCCTGGTGGCGGCCTCTGCCGAGGCGGGCACCGACCCCGTCGCCGAAGAGGCCCTGGAACGAGCGGCCCGCCTGGTCCCCGTGGCGGAGCAGCGGGTGCTACGGGCGGCCAACCCGGGCGCCGCCGTCCGCGCCCTCCCCACCGGGTCCCTGCTGGTGCTCGGCGCCCCCGGCGGCACCTGGTGGCAGCGGCAGTTCACCGGTCCCGGGCGGCAGTTGCGAGGCGGGGCCCCGGCCGGGGCCGTGGTGGTGCGCCGCGCCCCGCAGCGCTGCTTCCAGCACATGGAGGAGCCGGCCGCCATGGGGATCCAGATGCCCGCCGGCGAAGCACTGCGCCTGTCGGTATCACCGATCGTCGCCGTCGCGGAGGAGGGCCGCCTGGTGGGCCTGGTGCGCCGGCGCGCTCTGGAAGCAGCCGACCCGGCAGCCTCGCTGGGCAGCCTCATGGAGGCCCCCATCTTCGCCCTGGCGGAGGATCCCCTCGACGTCGTCGCCGGCCTGGCGGCCTTCCTGGAGGGGGCGCCGGTGCCCGTGGTCGACGGCACCGGCCGGCTCTGCGGCGTGGTGGCAGCCGGAGCGGCGGCGGAGCCCGAAGCGGCCGACGACGAAGCCCCCTGAGCCGCTCGCCGTCGGCAGCGTCAGTCCCCCGGACCCAGTTCGACGAAGATCCGGGTCGCCTCCGGCACGACCCGGCGGATCCCCTCCTCCACCTGCCGCACCACTCCCTCACCCTCGGCTTCGCTGAGACCGGAGTCCACCACCAGGTCCATGTTCACCAGGATCTCCTCCGGCCCCAGGTGCATGGTGAGCAGCCGGTCGATCCGCTCCACCCGCGGCACGGCCAGGGCGGCGGCACGGATGGTGGCCCGGGTCTCCCGGCTTGCCGATTCGCCCATGAGCAGGCCCTTGGTCTCGATTGCCAGGATCCAGGCGGTCGCCGCCAGCAGCACCCCGATGACCATGGAGGCCATCGCGTCCCAGTAGGACTCCCCGGTCCAGTGGGCCAGGAGCAGGCCGGCAGCGGCCACCATCAGGCCGAGCACCGCCACCGAATCCTCGAACAGCACTACGAGCAGGGTGGGGTCCTTGCTCTCCCGCACCGTGCGCACCCACCCGCGAGTGCCCCGCCGGCGATTGAACTCCTTCAGCGCCACCCGGAAAGCGACCACGATCTCGAAGAAGGCGGCGACGCCCAGGACGATGAGGTTGAAGGCGATGCCGCCCTCGGCCGGGTGGGGATGCCGCAGCCGGTTCAGGCCCTCCATGAAGGCCACCACCCCGCCGCCGACGAAGAGCACCACCGCCACCAGGAACGACCAGAAGTACACCTCCATGCCCCGCCCGAAGGGGAAGCGGACCGAGGGGCGGAACCGGCTGGCACGGCTGCCGCGCAACAGGAACAGCTGGTTGCCGGAGTCGGCCACGGAGTGGAAGCCCTCGGCCAGCATGGCGGCGCTGCCGCTGACCGCGGCGGCCACGAACTTGACCACAGCGATGCCCACGTTGGCCGCCAGGGCCATCACCACCACGAAGCGCGACTCGGAGGAGGACACCGGAGCGGAGTCTATGAACAATGCCGGCGCCGGGCGCGGGCGGCCCTGTCAGCGCTCCAGCACCCGCACCTCGTCGCGGCGCACCCCGCCGCCCACGGCCACGATCCCGCCGCCCCAGACGACCTCGATGCGGGACGGGGCACCCACCTCGTCTCCCTGATCCACCGTCATCGTCCCCGCACTCTCACCGTCGTAGGCCAGTGCCGCCGCCAGGGCCACGGCGGCACTGCCGGTAGCCGGGTCCTCATCCGGCACGCCGAGCGCCGGACAGAAGAAGCGGCTCTTGACCGCCGGGCCCGAGCGCGAGAAGAGCAGGGTGCCCTCCCACGGCGCGGCCGCCAGTGCGCCGAGATCGGGGTGCGCCCCGGCCACCGCCCCGGCTGAGTCCGCTTCGAGCAGCAGGTAGCGCAGGGGCAGCCGCACCAGCCAGGCCCGTCTCGCCGGAGGCAGTCCGGCCACCGGGGCCACCGGCACCGGCTCCACCTCTCGCGGCAGCGGCACCTCGATGAACGCCCGATTCCCCTCGACGCGGAAGGGGACCTCGCCGATGCCGCACACCACCCGGCGGGTGGTCCCCGGACCCATCTGCCCGAGCACCCAGCCCGCCCCGACCAGGGGATGGCCGGCGAAGGGGATCTCCACGACCGTGGTGAAGATGCGAGCCCGGGGCATCCCTGGAGCCGTCCAATCGAGGAAGACGGTCTCGGAGAAGGCCAGGTCGGCGGCGATGGCCTGCATCGCTGCCGCATCGAGGCCGGTGACGTCGGTAACGACCCCGAGGGGATTGCCTCCGGCGCCGTCGCGGGTGAACACGCTCAGGATGTAGCAGTGGCGCACGGGGGCAACCTAGCGCCGCCTGCTGTCTCCGGGCTTGGGAACGGCCGGGTGTAACCTCCCCTTGCCCCAGATGGCGACGACCAGCAGGCGGGGCCCACCCGCCCACAGGAGGCCCAGGTGTCCTACCCGAGCTCGTCTCTTCCCCCGCCCCCGGCACGCCGGCCGGGCTCGCCGGTGCCCCTCTGGCTGCCCATCGCCGCCGGGATCGCCGTCGTCGCCGTCGCCACGCTCGCCGTGGTGATGGTCGCCGGTGGAGGGACGAAGTCGGCCACGACCACCACGCAATCGGCGCTGTCCACGACCACGACGGCAGGCAGCACCACGACGACGGCCACCAGCACCACCACCACCACCACGACTACCCCCGGCGAGGAAGCCGGCGGCAGCTGGACGGTCCTGGTCTACGGCCTGGGTGACAACAACCTGGAGAACGACATCCTCAACGACCTCGAGGAGATGGCCGCCGTCCCCGCCGCCGCCCTCGAGTTCGTGGCCCTGGTCGACCGCACCCCCGACTACACCGACCGCCCCCTGGGCACCATCGGTGATTGGGACACCGCCAAGCTGATCTCAATCACGCCGGGCACCTTCACCGAGGAGGCCGACTTCGGCGAGCTGGACATGGGCGACCCCCAGGTCCTCGCCGACTTCTTGTCTCGCGGCATCACCGACTACCCCGCCGATCACTACGCCCTGATCCTGTGGGACCACGGCTCCATCGCCGGGGTCGGGTCGGATGAGTCCAGCGGCGATGGGCTGAGCGTGCCCGAGATCGCGGCCGCCGTCCGCGCCGGTCTCGACGCCGCCGGCGAAGCCCGCCTCGACATCCTCGGCTTCGACGCCTGCCTCATGGCGGCCTTCGAGGTGGCTTCCGCCATGCCCGGCCTGGCCGGCTACATGGTCGCCTCTGAAGAGGTCGAACCGAACGACGGCTGGGACTACGCCGCCTTCGACCTGCTCGCCGCCCAACCCGAGACGATCACCGCCCGCAGCCTGGGCCAGGAGATCGTGGCCCGCTACATCGCCACCACCGCGCCCGGCGATCCCACCGTCACGATGTCCCTCATCGACCTGTCCGCCATGGGCGACCTGGTGGCCGCCCTCGATGGACTGAACGGGGCGGTGGCTCCCCAGATGGCCACCTTCGCCCCCGTCATCGGCCGGGGCCGCAACAATGCCCCCTCCTTCGGCGGCAGCCCCGTGCCCGAAGAGGACTTCTACATGGTCGACCTGGGCGACCTCCTGCAGCGGTTGAGCCGCCAGGACCCGCCGCTGGGCGAAGCCGCCGCCGCCACTGTCGAGGTGTACGACCGGGTGGTGGTGGCCAGCCAGGCCGGCGAGGCCGCCGCCGCCGCCACCGGGATGGCCATCCACTTCCCACCGTACCCCGACTACTACTACGAGTCCTGGTACCGCTCCATCGAGGCCCCGGTGTGGCCCGAGTTCCTCGCCGCCTACTACAGCGCCGGCGCGGAGATCCCGGCCGACAAGCGGCCCTCCTTCGCCCCCATCGACAACCAGGCCTCGTTCTACTTCGACGACTTCGGCCTCAGCGTCGAGGCGGTGTTCGCCACCGGCGCCGTGGAGAACATCGTGGAGGCGGTCCTCTACACCGGCGTGGTGGACCCCGACGGGACGGTCACCTTCATCGGCGAGGACCAGGGCCTCTACGAAGGCACCCAGGCGGTGGCCGCCAACGACCTGACCCGCCTGGTGCTCGACGACGGGCAGGACCAGGCCTACGCCTACCAGGACATCTCCTTCAGCGAGGATCTGAGCCTGTTCATGCTCGAGGTGCCACTGGCCTACTACGCCCCCGGGACGGCCCCGGGAGGGAGCGACTACCTGGACATCACCCTCCGGCTCACCTACGACGCCACCACCGAGGAGTTCACCGAGGGTTTCTACGCCGCCACCGAGTTCGGCACGGTGGCCGAGTTCTCGGCCGACCCCGAGGGGCTGCTGGTGCCCTGGATGCTCACCTGGCGCCCAGACGGCACCATCGAATGGGTGCAGACCAGCGACGTGGGCCTCTGGGCCGACCTGCCCAACCTGCTCTACGACTTCGAGAAGCTGCCTGCGGGCACCGATCTCTACGCCGAGTTGTACGTGTTCGACTTCGGCGGCAACTCCGACTTCGCCTCCGTGGAGACCGAGGTTCCCGCCGGGGAAGCCGACTGGGCTTCATGCGCCAACGACGCCTACGGCTTCGAAGTCTCCTACCCGGCGGACTGGTTCGTCTGGGACGCCCCGACCGCCGACCTCGAGTGCAACTTCTTCGACCCGGCGTCGATGGAAGGCCTCACGGCGGACGAGGCCTTCAGCCAGGCGGGGCTGACCGTTGAGGTGTATGCCGACGACGCCATAGATGAGGTGCTGGCGTTCCTCGACGGCAACGCCGTGCTGACCGAGGACGCCACGGTGGCCGGGCACCCCGCGACTCTCTACGAGTCGGCGCCGGGCGAGTGGGGCTTCCGCGCCTACGTGGTGCCCCTCGACGGCGGCCTCTCGCTGGTCGTGGCCGCCTGGGG
>JALOLI010000123.1 GCA_025456165.1 Acidimicrobiia bacterium
GCACCGGCGGGCGCGGAAACGGCAGCCGGAGACGGGTCGGGGGCGAGGCGGACCCCATCGGCAGGGACGGGGCCGGCGAGAAGGGCAAGGGCGAGAGCGGCGGTGGCGATCACTGGGAGTCCCTGAGCGGCGGCCCCTGAAAGGTGCGACAACGGCCGGCCGGTTTCAAGGGGGTCGCGGCCAGGCTCCCGGCGGGGCTTCCGCTGCGCCTGGGACGCCTAGAGCATCGACCGGGCGGCGGCGACGTCGGCGGCGATCTGCGCCGCCAGCTCGCCCGGCCCGGCGAAGCGCCGCTCCTCGCGCAGGCGGGCCACGAAGGCCACCCGCAGGGTTGCCCCGTACAGGTCGCCCGGGGGCTCCAGGAGGTGGACCTCGAGCGTCTCCTCCTCGCCGGCGAAAGTCGGGCGGGTGCCCAGGTTCGCCACCGCCGGGCCCAGGGAGTACCCCCGGGGACCGGCCCGCACGGCGTACACCCCCGCCGGGGGCAGGGCCAGGGCGGCCGGCACGGCGACGTTGGCCGTGGGGTACCCCAGCGAGCGCCCCCGCCCGTCGCCCCGGACCACCGTGCCCCGCACCTCGTGGGGACGGCCCAGGGCGGCGGCCGCCCCGGCCAGGTCGGCGGTGGCCACCATGGCCCGGATGCGGCTCGAGGACAGCGGAGCCTGGCCCCCTACGAGGGGGACGACTTCGGCGGCGAAGCCGTGGGCATCGCCCAGTTCGGCCAGCGAGGCGACGTTGCCGGTGCGCTGGTGGCCGAAGCGGAAGTCCTCCCCCACGACGACGAGGCGCGCCTGCAGGGCGTCCCGCAGCACGGCGGCGGCGAAGGCGGCCGAGGTCAGGTGCCGCATCTCCTCGTCGAAGGGGAGGACCGCCGCCAGGTCCAGGCCCGCAGCGGAGAGCAGTTCCAGGCGGTGATCGATCCCGGTGAGCAGGCGAGGAGCGTGCTCCGGGGCGACCACGGTGAGGGGGTGCGGGTCGAAGGTGACCACGGCGCACTCCATCCCCCCGAGCCCGGCCGCCCGGCTGCGCAGCAGCGCGATGACGTGCCGATGCCCCTGGTGCAACCCGTCGAAGACACCGATCGTGACCGCCCGGGGGTGCGCCTCCAGGTTCCAGCCCGCCGGGGCACCGGTCAGCACCCTCATCCCACCACCACCTCCGGGCGGGCGGCCCGCCCCTCAACCTGGTACACGGCCAGCAGGCGCCCGCCCGAGTCGAGCACCCGATGAGGCCCGGCCGCCGGCAACTGGATCCCCAGGAGCGGGGCGGGGAACACTGCCCCGTGGCACACCGCCGCCGCCGTCTCGGTCGTCACCCGCACCGCCGGCAGGTCGGCCAGCGCCTCGGCGGACTCCAGCAGCGCCCCGGCGGCGCGCCCCTCGGCCGCCGCCGCCTCCAGCGACTCGATGGTGTGGGCTTGTTCGACGCGGAGCGACCCGCTGCGCAGCCGGCGCAGGGCGGTGAGGTGAGCCCGCCCGCCCAGCGACCGGGCGAGGTCGTCGGCCAGGGTGCGCACGTAGGTGCCGCTGCCGCACCGGATGCGGAAAGTGGCCTCGGGGTAGTCGGAGGGGGCGAAGTCCACCAGGTCGAAGGCGTGCACCTCCACCGTGCGAGCCTCCCGCTCCACCTCCTTGCCCTCCCGCGCCAGGTCGTAGAGCCGCCGCCCCTCCACCTTCCGCGCCGACACCATCGGGGGCACCTGGGAGACGGCGCCCACGAAGCGAGCGGTGGCCCGGCGCACCTCATCTTCACTCACCGGCATCTCCCGGCGCCACAGCACCGCGCCGTCGGCGTCCAGGGTGTCGGTGGCGACCCCGAAGACGGCCACCGCCCGGTAGACCTTCGGCAGGTGCTGCACGAAGCGCAGCAGGCGGGTCGCCTTGCCCAGGCCCATGACGAGGAGGCCGGTGGCCATGGGATCCAGGGTGCCGGCGTGGCCCAGGCGCCGCTCCCCCAGCAGGCGCCGGCAGCGGGCCACCACATCGTGGGAGGTCCAGCCCCCCGGCTTGTCCACCAGCAAGAACCCGTCAGCCATAGACCTGCTCGCGTATCGCCGCCACCACCACTGCCAGCCCACCCTCCGTGTTGAACCCGGCGGCGTTGTGGTGCCCCCCGCCGCCGTAGCCGGCGGCGATCGCCCCGACGTCGACCCGGCCCCGGGAGCGCAGCGAGACTTTCCACCCCCCCGCCACTTCCTTGATCAGGGCGGTCACCTCGGCCTCCCGGGCCACCCGCAAGTCGTCGATGAGCAGGTCGAGGTCCTCCGGGCCTACCCCGGCCGCCGCCCCGTCGGCGGCGTACAGGACGCTCCACAGGAAGCCGTCCTCCAGCCGGGCCCGGCCGAGCACCGCCGCCGCCGCCTGGAGGTAGCCGAAGGGACGCCACTCGTACAGGCGCTGGCCGATGGCTTCCGGGCGGGCGCCCGCGGCTACGAGGCGGGCGGCCACTCGCAGGACCCCGGGGGCGGTGGAGGAGTACTGGAACCGGCCGGTGTCCGAGACGATGCCGGCCAGCAGCGCGGTGGCCGTCTCCCCGTCGAGCGGCCAGCCCAGGCGCCGGATGAGGTGGTAGACCAGCTCGGCGGTGGCCGCGGCGTGAGGATCGACCACCGCCACGTGGCCGAAGCCGGGGTTGGTGGCGTGATGGTCGATCACCACCAGCGTCCCCGCCCGCGCCGCCGGACCGGCCAGCTCCCCCAGGCGATCGGGAGCGGCGACGTCGAGCGCCACCATCACCGCCGGGGCGGCGGGGAAGCCCTGTGGCGGGACCAGGCAGGAGAGGTCCAGGAACCCGAACTGGCCCGAAACCGAGAATGGGGAACCGAAGGAGGCCACCACCTGCCTGCCCGCCGCGGCCGCCGCCCGGGCCAGGCCGGCCACGGATCCCAGTGCGTCCCCATCGGGCGAGACGTGGCAGGCCACCGCCAGCTCGGGGGCGGCCGCCAGGACGTCAGCCGCCTGCTGTATCGCCCGGCGAATCGACTGCCTCATCCCGCTCCTCTCGCAGGCGGCGGAGGAGTTCCTCCATCCGCAGGCCGCGCTCGATGGCGGCATCCGGCTCGAAATGCAGCTCGGGCAGGAACTTCAGGCGCACCTGCCGGCCCACCACGGCCCGGATGCGGGGCGCCGCCCGTTGCAGAGCCGCTTGCGTCTCCCGGTGCTGGGCCTCGTCGCCGAGCACGGAATAGTAGACCCGGGCGTTGCGCAGGTCCGGCGAGGACTCCACCCCGGTGATGGTCACGAAGCCGAGTCCCGGGTCCTTGAGCCGCTCCACCTCCTGGGCGACGACGTGGTGCACCGCCTCGTTCACCTTGCGGAGGTAAGGGCTGCGGCTCATCGCTCCTCCAGGTAGGAAGCGCCCACTTCGAGCAGCTCCACTTCCGGATGCTCGCGCAGCAAGCGGCCGACGGCGAGGATCAGGCGCTCCAGCTGCCCCGCCTGGGGGGCGACCATGGCCACCCCGAGGGTGGCCCGCTGCCACTCGTCCTGGAAGCCGACCTCGCTCACCGCCACCGGGAAGGTGGAGGTCAGCAGGTTGGAGAGCCCCTTGAGGAGGTGCCGCTTCGCCTTGAGCGAGCGAACCCCGGGGAGGCGGATCTCGACGCGGAGAGCGGCGGCGTGCACGGCCCCTCCCCGTCAGGTGCGGGCGATCTCCTGCACCTCGTAGGCCTCGAGCACGTCGCCCTCCTTGACGTCCTTGAAGTTCTCCAGGCCCACGCCGCACTCGAACCCGGCGGCCACGGAACGGGCGTCGTCCTTGAAGCGGCGCAGCGAGGCGACGGCCCCGTCGTAGGTGACCACCCCGTTGCGCACCAGGCGCACCCGGGCCCCGCGGGTCAGCTCGCCCTCGGTCACGTAGCAGCCGGCGATGCTGCCGAAGCGCGGGGAGCGGAACACGGCCCGCACTTCGGCGGCCCCCAGGAGGCGTTCGACCGACTCCGGGGCGAGGCGGCCCACCAGCATCGCCTCGATGTCGTCGAGGAGCTCGTAGATGATGCGGTAGGTGCGGACCTCGATGCCGGACTCCTCCGCGACGCGCCGTGACTTGGCATCGGGGCGCACATCGAAGCCGAAGATCACCGAACGGGTGGCGTCGGCCAGCAGCACGTCATGCTCGTTGATGCCTCCCACCGCGGCGTGGACGATCGTGATGCGGCCACCGGAGCGGCCGATCTTGCCCACGGCCTCGCGGATGGCCTCGTGCGAGCCCTGGGTGTCGGCCTTGACGATGATGCGCAGCTCGGCTTGCTCGTCGGCGCGCAACTCGTCGAGCAGCGACTGCAGCCGGTCGGCGGCGGTGGGGACAACCAGCTCCTTGGTGCGCAGGGCGCCGGCGCGCTCGGAAGCGGCGGCCCGGGCGGCGCGCTCGTCGCGCACCACCTCGAAGTGATCCCCGGCACGCGGCACGTCGTCCCAGCCCATGATCAGCACCGGCGTGCTCGGCGGAGCCGCCTCCACCGCCGCCCCGGTGTGATCGAACATGGCCCGCACCCGGCCCGCCACGCCTCCCGCCACGATGGCGTCGCCGCGGCGCAGGGTGCCCTGCTGCACGATGACCGTGCCCAACGGCCCCCGCCCTCGGTCGAGCTCGGATTCGATGACGATGCCGGTCGACGGCGCCGTCGGGTCGGCGGAAAACTCCTCCAGTTCGGCGATCAGGTCCAGGTACTCCAGGAGCTGCTCGACCCCCTCGCCGGTGAGGGCGGAAACTTCGGCGCTGACCACGTCGCCACCCAACTGCTCCACCAGCAGCCCGTGCTCGGTCAGCTGAGCACGAACCCCGTAGGGGTCGGCCCCGGCCAGGTCCATCTTGTTGATGGCGACCACGATGGGAACGCCCGCGGCCTTGGCGTGGCTGATGGCCTCGACGGTCTGGGGCATGACCCCGTCGTCGGCGGCCACCACCAGCACGACGATGTCGGTGACC
>JALOLI010000124.1 GCA_025456165.1 Acidimicrobiia bacterium
GAGGCCGCCCGGCGCCCGCAGCCACGGCGGGAGAGCCCGGTTCACCCGGCAGCCGGTGGCGTGGTGCTGCGGCCGGCCCCGGCGCGCTGAGGGAGGAAAGCATGGACACTTCTGTAGCCATCACCCGCTTCCAGGCGACCCTGGAGCAGCAGGTCCTCCTCGCCGGGAGCGACCCCGCGGTGGAGACGGCGGGACGGGCATTGCTGGCCGCCGCCGGCCCGGCAATGCGCGGCTTGGCCCTCGACCTGGCCGAGCAGGCGGCCGCCGAAGTCCGGGCGCAACTCCCCGGGCACCGCGTCGAGGTGATCCTGGAAGAGGGCGAGCCGGCGCTGCGCGTCCGGGCCGAGGAGGCAGCGCCGGGGGCGGCGGCTCCCGACGAGGCGGCCGACGCCAGGGTGACGCTGCGGCTCTCCCCGCGCCTGAAGGAGGCGCTGGAAGAGGCGGCGGCGTACTCGGGGGAGTCTCTGAACGGCTGGCTGGTGAAGACGCTCTCGGCACAGGGTGGCCGTCGCCATCCACGCGGACAGCGCCTGGAAGGGACGATAGAAACATGAGCGAGCGCACGGAACGGTTCGAAGTCGCCGGGACGCCGCGCCTCTCCGTCCGGCTGCCGGCCGGTGAAGTTCGCGTGGTGGCCGGCACCCCGGGCGAGGTGGTGGTCCGGGCCCGGGGAGGCGAATCCGACCTGTCCCGGATGGTCATCGAGGCGCGGGGCGACACGATCACGCTGGAGCCCGACAAGGTGGGCTGGCACCGCTGGGCGTCGCTCGACGTGGAGATCGCGGTCGGGGCCCCACCCGAGATCCGGGCCCGGCTGGCCTCGGGGGACCTGGTGGTGCGCACCCGGGCCGCGGCACTCGACGCGGCCGGTGCCTCCGGCTCGGTAGAGGCGGGCGAGGTGGCCGGCCGGCTCAGCGTGCGCCTCGCCTCCGGCGACCTGTCGGCGGCGGCGGCGGGGGCCCTCGATGTGGTCAGCGCCTCCGGGGACGTGCGGGTGCCCGAGGTCCACGGCGAGGCCACGGTGAAGACCGCCTCGGGTGATGTCACCCTCGCGGTGGTCACCGGCGACCTCACGGTGCGCACGGCTTCGGGAGATGTGGCGGTGTCCCGCGCCGAGGGCAGCCGCCTCGATGTGAAGACGGTCAGCGGCGACGTGCACCTGGGCATCCCCGCCGGCCGCCGCTACACGGTGTCCCTGCAGAGCCTGTCGGGCGGCGTGCGCACCGACTTCCCAGTCTCCGGGGACGGCGGCGGGGCTCCGGCGCGGCTCCAGGTGGCCACGGTCTCCGGAGACATCCGGATCACCGCGGCGGGGAGCTAGCCGGGCGGCCGGCGGTGCTGGGCGATGCGGTAGGCGGCATCGAAGGCGGCCGCCGCCTCCTCGGCGAAGACGGCATGGCCCTTCTCCGAGGCGTGGAACTGGTCGCCGGCGAACAGGGCCGGGTCGTCGTGGAAGGCCGACACCATGCGCCCCCGGGTGTGGACCTTGACGGCGTGTGGGTGGCTCACCGCCACCCGCACGCAGGCCGAGTCGAAACGGGCCGAGCGGCGGCTCAGGTAGGGGCGCAGGCTGGGCGGCAGGCGAGGGATGGATCCCAGATCGCCCATCCCCAGGATCAGCACCGCCCCGGACACCGCCTCCAGGCGGGCCACGATGCGTTCCATGTCGGCGAGGTAGCGGTGCACCGGGGTGGCCCGGATGGCGTCGTTGGAGCCGACGGTGACGACGGCGATGTCGGGCCGCAGGGCGGCGGCGGCGTCGAGCTGCCCGTCGATCACGTCGCGTGCCCGGGAGCCGCCGACTCCCAGCGAGATCAGCTCCACGCAGTGGCTCTCGGCGTAGCGGCGCGCCAGTCGGCGCAGCCAGACGCCGTCGAGATCCTCCATGCCGGGGGCAGTGAGGGAGGAGTCGCCCACCGCCACCACCCGCAGCGGAGGGGCGGTGGGATCGCCCAGGATCGTCGAGATGTCCTGATTGGTGAACGAGGGCAGGTCGTCGCGATGGGCGGCGCGCCGGACCTGGTGGAGGAGGAAGCCCGCTCCCACCAGCGGCAGGGAAGAGAGCGCGAAGAACGGCGCAGCCCACGGCATGGGCCCCGGATCGTAGCCCGGACCGGGCCCCCGTCCGCTAGGGGGTGCACCAATAGGCCGCCGCCCCTCGCCGGATGCCGGCCGACGGTTGGGCGGCATCCGGCCCTGAGGCGGACCTGTTCGCTTGCCCCCTCAGGAGGGCTTGGCCGGGTCCGCGGTGGCGGCCAGATCGCCGGCGTACCAGAGCAGGGCGGCCGAAATGAAGGCCACGCCGCCCCAGATCGCCCACCACAAGTCTCCGGTGGCCGCCGCCAGGAACACCAGGGCCGATCCCGCCAGGGCGGCCAGGGTGCTCAGCACCGCCGCCGGCCGGGCCGCCCAGGGAGGGATGTGGAGGGGCATGGGTCTCGGGCTCTCTCGCCGGACGGCCAGATTAGCCCGGCCTCATCCGCCGCTCACGGGCAGCATCTCGCCGTAGCGGGCCAGGCCGTAGGCATCGGAGACCCACACCGACCCGTCTTCTCCGACGATGAGGGAAGCGGTCCCCCCGAGCTCCATCCCGTCGACTACCTCCCAGAAGTCCCACTCACTGTCCAGATAGCGGAACACGCCCGTCCTCGCCAGTACCCACAGGGCGCCGTCCGGGCCCACTGCCAGCCCGTCGGGGTACTCCCCGTGCCAGGACCCCATGACCTCGGGGTCGATGATCTCGAATGTGGCCCCGTCGAAGCGGGTGAGACCGCCGATCACATCGAGCCACAGGGTGCCGTCGGGGGTGCAGGCCACCCCTTCCACCGAGCCGCTGGCCAGGCCGTCGTCCTCGGTGTAGCGCTGCCAGGTGGTGCCGTCGAAGGAGAAGAGGCCCTTGCCGTTGGTGCCGAACCACAGGGTGCCGTCGGGCGTCTCGGCCATGGAGTTGAACTGGGTCCACTCCGGGAAGATGGCCTCGATGTCGGGGCCCCAGGTGTCGGCGATCGCAGCATCGGAGTAGTGGCGCAGAGTGGCGCCGTCCCAGGCGCTCAGGATGTACCCCTGGTTCGTGGTTACCCAGATCGTGCCGTTCGACTGCACCCAGAGGTCCCAGGTGGTCTCGCCCTTGAGGCCGTCGTCGGGGGTGAGGCCGGGGGCGAAGCGGGTGCCGTCGTAGGTGTTGGCCCCGCCGTAGGTGGCCAGCCAGAGGGTGCCATCGGGGGCGCGCTCCGCGGCGAAGACGGCGGGGTCGAGCAGGCCGTCGCCGCGCCCGAGGGTGCGGTACTCCCCGGTGATCGGATCCCACCGGGCCAGGCCGTCGGCCTCGTAGCCCCAGAAGACCCCTTCGGCATCCACGAACACGATGGGCCGCGAACGCTCGACCGGGCTCTCGCCGCCGGAGCACCCGCCGCAGGGCGGTGGGGCGACGGTGTTGTCCCCCAGGTTGGTCGCCGCCCAGGCCATCCACCCCACCTCGGGCTCGGGGGGCAAGGTGGTGGTGGCCGCCGTCGTGGTGGTCGCCGCCGTCGTCGCCGTAGTGGTAGTGGCTGCCGCGGTCGTGGTGGCCCCTGTGGTCGATGTTGCCGCCGTGGTGGGAGCGGAGTCGTCTCCGCAGGCGGCGGCGAGCAGGGCCAGGACGACGAGGGTCAGCATGGTTCTTTGCGGCACGGGCACCTCCGGGTGACATGCTGCCACAGCGGATCCGGGGGTGTGTACCGTCCGGCCATGCGCGCCTCCCGCCGGGCCGCCGGGGAGTCCGGCGCCCTCCTCGCCGGGTCGGTTGCCAACGGCCTGGCGGCCTACGGCTTCATCGCTCTCGGGACCCGCGTCCTGGGAGCGGAAGGCTTCGCCCCCGTGGCGATCGTCTGGGTCTTCTGGGCGTTCTCCGCGGCCCTGCTCACTTTCCCCATCCAGCACTGGGTCATCCGCCAGGTGGCGCTCGACGGCCATTCGGGAGGGGTGCGGGCCGCCGTCGGCCGGGTGGTGATCCTGGCCGGAGCGGTCGCGGTGGGCGAGGGCCTCGTAGCTCTGGCAGCGGGACGGTCCCTGTTCGGTGACGGGTCCTGGGTGTGGCCGGCCTGCGTGGCCGGGGTAGCCCTGGGCGCCGGCTTCATGGGCCTGCTCCGGGGCCTCCTGGCAGGGTCGGGGCGCTACCGGGCGGCGGCGGTGGCGATCGGTGGGGAGAACCTCATCCGACTGGCCGTGGGCGGGGCCCTACTGGCGGTGAGCCCGGACCCGCGCCTCCTGGCGGTCGCGCTGCTGACCGGCCCGCTCATTGCCCTCCTGTGGCCCCGGGCGCTCCGCCTCGACCCGGCGGCCGGCCCCCGGCCCTCGACGGGCCTGGTCGGTGCCGCCGGGCTGAGCGTGCTGCTCGCCCAGGTGGTGCTCAACGGCGGCCCGCCCCTGGTGGCGGCTTTGGGAGGGCGAGATGCCGAGGTGACCGCCCTCTTCTCCGCCCTGGTCCTATTCCGCGCCCCGTACCTGGTGGCCCTGGGCCTTACCGTGCGAGCCACGGCTCCCCTGACCCGGAGGGTCGAGGAGCGAGGCCGGCCCAGCCTGCGCTCTCCGGCGCTGATCACGGCGGCGGCCTCGGTGGCCTTGGGCGCAGCCGCCTTCGGCGCGGCCTGGGCGATTGGCCCGCCCCTGATCCGGGCGCTCTTCGGCCCGGGCACGGCCCCTTCCGGCCCTGTGACCGGGGCGGCGGCGGCAGGCTGTGTGCTCGCCCTCGGCAGCCTGGCCTTGACCGTGATGCTCATGGCCGCCGGGGCTCGCCGGGCGCTGGTGTCGTCCTGGGTGGCGGCGGCCGGGGCCGGGGCCATCGTGCTGGCGCTGGCGGCGAGCCTGGATCCCACCGCCCGGGCGGTGCTGGTCTTCAACGTCGCCGAAGCGGTGGCGGTGCTGGCGGCGGCGGCAAGCCTG
>JALOLI010000125.1 GCA_025456165.1 Acidimicrobiia bacterium
ATGATACGCCATAAGAGATACAAGACCCTCAAACTAGTACACAACAGAGAACTACACATCTCCGAGTTCGTGGCGGTGCCGGAGGTCAACTGCTGGCCGGACCCACCGGGCATGCCCCTGTCCATCGCCTCGCTGCAGGAGAACTTCGGCAACGCGGTGCACACCGCCGCCACGCCCGCGGTGGCGGGCCGCAAGGTGCTGGTCACCGGCTGCGGCCCGGTGGGGGTCATGGCGATCGCGGCGGCCCGAGCCCTCGGCGCCCGGTCCGTGCTCGCCTCCGATGTCAGCGACTACCGCCTTGAGATGGCCCGGGCCATGGGAGCCGAGGCGGTGTTCAACCCGACCCGGGTCGACCTAGAAGCTGAAGTCATGGCGGCCACCGATGGCGATGGGGTGGATGTGCTGCTCGAGATGTCCGGGGTGGCCTCGGCCATCGACCAGGGCTTCCGGCTCCTCCACCCCGGAGGCGAAGCCGCCCTCCTGGGCCTGTTCTCCCGCCCCATCACTTTCGACTTCGACGACCGAATAATCTTCAAGGGGGCCACCGTTCACGGCATCGCCGGCCGGCGCCTCTGGGCCACCTGGTACCAGATGCGTGCCATGCTCCGTGCCCGGGCCGTGGACCTCTCCCCCGTGGTCACCCACCGCTTCGCCCTCGAGGACTTCTCCGCCGCCTTCGACCTGATGGACTCCGGAGCCTGTGGCAAGGTCGTGATGTTCCCCGACCCGGCGGACAGCGACGGCCCCCTGACCCACCCCGGGAGGTGAGCGTGTCCCATCGCACCGACTACCTGCAAGACCAGGTGGACGACCTGCGCCGCCAGGGCCTCTTCACCACGATCCGCCACAGCGACGGCCCGCAAGGCCCCTGGCTGGCCGTCGACGGGCGCCGGGTGCTCAACTTCTGCTCCAACAACTACCTCGGTCTGGCCAACCACCCCCACTTGGTGGCCGCGGCCCATGCCGCCCTCGACCGCTTCGGCGTGGGCCCGGGCGCGGTGCGCACCATCGCCGGCACCATGACCCTCCACGACGACCTCGAGGAGAGGCTGGCGCTCTTCAAGGGCGTCCCGGCTGCCATCTCGCTGCAGTCCGGCTTCGCCGCCAACCTGGGCACCATCGCCGCCCTCGTCGGCGAAGGGGACGCGGTGATCTCCGACGAGCTCAATCACGCCTCCATCGTGGACGGCGTGCGCCTCACCCGGGCGGCGCGATCCATATACCGCCACTCCGACCCGGCCGACCTGGAGCGTGCCATCAACGAAGCTCGCGCCGCCGGATCCCAGCGCATCCTGGTCATCACCGACGGCGTGTTCTCCATGGACGGGGACATCGCCCCCCTCGACGCCATCGTCGCCGTCGCCGAGCCCCACGAAGCCCTGGTCATGGTGGACGACGCCCACGGGGAAGGCGTGCTGGGTCGCGGCGGCCGGGGCATCGTCGACCACTTCGGCCTGCACGGCCGGGTCGACGTGGAGGTAGGCACCATGTCCAAGGCCTTCGGGGTGATGGGCGGCTATGTGGCCGGCTCGGAGGCGCTGGTCGAGTGGCTCCGCCAGCGGGCCCGCCCCTTCCTCTTCTCGTCGGCGGCCACCCCGGCCGACGTGGCCGCCTGCCTGGCGGCGGTGGACATCCTGGAAGCCTCCACCGAGCTGGTGGACCGGCTGTGGGACAACGCCCGCCGCTTCAAGGAGATGATGGCCTCCGCCGGCTTCGACATCGGCGTCAGCGCCACCCCCATAACCCCCGTGATGCTCGGCGAAGCCGAGCTCGCCCAGCAGGTGTCGCGCCGCCTCTTCGAGGACGAAGCCGTCTTTGCCCAAGCCATCGGCTTCCCCACCGTCCCGCGCGGGAAGGCCCGCCTCCGGGTGATGGTGTCGGCCGCCCACAGCCTGGAGGACCTCGAGCGCGGCGCCGCCGCCTTCGCCAAGGTGGGAAGAGACCTCGCCATCGTGCCCTGAGGGGTCCCGGCCACCGGGCCTACTCCATGACCCGCAGGGTGCCGGGGAGGTCCATGCGGCCCATCTTGCGAGCGGTCAGCAGGGGGGCCAGGGCCACGGCAGCCACTCCCATGGCCACTACCACCGCCAGGGTCTGCGGGGTGAGCCACAGCAGCAGGCCGATGTCGGGAGCGGTGCGGGGGAAGACGCTGCCGACGAACCACCGGACCAATCCGTAGCCTGCCGCCAGACCGAGCGCCGTGGAGAGCAGCCCCAGGATGGCTCCCTCGGCCATGGCCAGGCCCAGCGCCTGCCGCCGTGAGACCCCGAAGGCGAACATCGTGGCGTAGTCCCGGGCCCGTTCGTCCAGGTTGAGGCTGGCTGAGTTGAAGGCGATGGCCAGGGCCAGCAGGAAGACCGCCCCCTGCACGACCCGCAGCAGCCCGATGAATCGTCCCAGCAGGTCGCGGAAGGTGTCGGCCACCACCGTGGCCGGCTGCACCGACGAGACGGCTCCCACCGAGAACAGGGCGCGCTTGACATCATCCACGGTCTTCCCCGGGGCCGGAGCGAGGTTCACCTGGTTCACCATCCCGGCCAGCCCCATCATTCCGGCCTGCGACGCATCCATGTAGGCCAGGAACCGGTAGGGAGCAGCATGGATGCCGGTCACCTCCAGGGCAGTCAAGGCGAAGCCGAACGAGTCCTCTCCGGTGCGCTGTGGGTGGATCAGGGTCACCAGATCGCCCAGGCCCACTCCGAGGTCGCCGGCCGCCTTGCGCGAGATGACCAGGCCCTCGCCGGAGCCGGGCTCCCCCTCCGCCATCCCCGGCAGCCACGGGGAGGCCTCCAGGTCGACCAGACCGACGAGCACCTCGAAGCCTTCCCCGTCCCCGCCCAGGAGGCCGGGCACGGCCAGCGAGGCCACCGCCTGCGTCACGGCCGGCGACCCCAGCACGGCGGCCACCTCGGGCGCCCTCGAGTCGTACATCCGGTCGAAGTCCACGATCACCCGCTCCGCGTTCCCCGACAGGATCTCCCTTTCGCCCACGTCGACGGTGTGGAAGAAGGAGTCGATCATCCCCAGCAGTGTCGTGAGGACCGCGATCGCCGAGGCGATGCCGAGGGCGGTCAGCAGAGTGCGCCGCGGCGCCCGGGCCAGATTCCGCAACGGCAACCGTCGGAAGGTGTTCGCCGGCCGCCGCGAAGGCCGCCACCACCCGATCCGCACCCGCCGAGTGAGGTGGGCGGGGCGGATTGCCTCGATCGGCCGCACGCGCACGGCTCGCCAGACCGGGTACGCCACGGCGGCAAACGGGGCGGCGAAGCCGACGGCGGCCGCTCCGACGAAGGCGCCGGGTTGGAAGGAGGTCAGCCATACCGGCAGGGGGAAGAATCCCTCGAGCACTTGCCGCATGGCCAGGGAGATGACCCAGCCCACCCCCACCCCGAGGGCCACGCCCAGGAGGGCGATCTGGGCCCCCACCAGCAGCGGCCGCACGGCGATGCGCCTCCGGCTCACCCCCAGAGCCATGGCGATGCCGATCTCCCGGCGCTGGGCCTCGACGAGGCGCGTCGTGAGGTTGAAGGCGGCGGCGACCGCCCCCACGAAGATCAGCATGGCGAAGATGCTGAAGGTCTGCTGGTCGTTCTCGATGTCCTGGTAGACCATGGCGTACGCCCGCTGCTCGTCCCGGGGCACCACGGTGACCCCGACCCCGGGGAGGCGGGCGGCGAGCGCCCCGGCCACCGCCTGTTCGGCCTCCTCAGGGTCGGCCTCCGGTCCTAGCCGGACGAGCAGCCGGTTCACTTGCCCGGGAGCCCCCGCCAGCGCCTGCGCCGTCTCCAGCGAGGTGAACATTGCGGCGAAGTTGGCCTGCAGCATGAACCCGGAACCATCCTCGGGCATCACGATGAAGTAGTCCGGCGCGGCCGCCGTGCCGGCGTAGTCGAGGGGACGCCCGCCGGCGACGGACAGGGAGCCGCCTGCCGGCAGGTCGTAGTACTCGGCGAAGTTGCGCTCTAGGAGGACCACGCCCGCTCCGGCGTCCGCGGGGCCCAGCGGCCGTCCCGAAACCACCTCGAGGACGTCGATCCCCGGCCCGGCGCCGGCGAGGGGCAAGCCGACCACCACTCCCGGCACGAGGATGGTGCGATCGGCCGTGCTGGCATCCACCTGGGTGGGGACCTTGAGGCGCTCCTCGGCGGCGGCCACCACGCCCGGCTCCAGAGCCCCGAGGGCGGCGACGAGCGCCCCCTCCGCCACGAAGGAACCCTCGCTCAGTTCGACTTCGAGGTCCCGGAATTGGAGGAGGGCGAAGGAGGCGTCGGCGGAGGCCTTCCGCCACCGGGCCGTGCTGCCGAGGCCGGCGAAGGTCCCCGTGCCGAGGGCGATCACCAGGGAGATGGCGCCGACCTGGAGCCAGTGGGCCCGCATGTCCCGCCACGACCAGCGCAGCCAGAGTCCCATGCCGTTCACCAGTGGAGGTCGGCGGTGCGCGCCCGGCCGCCGGCGGGAGGTCCGTCCGAGACGATCCGCCCGCTGCTGAGCTCGACCACCCGGTCGGCGGCGCGGGAGATCTCGCGGTTGTGGGTGACGACCAGCACGGCGCGTCCCTCGGCGGCGCGGCTCTCGAGCAGGCCGAGGATCTGGACCCCGGTGTGGAAGTCCAGCTCGCCCGTGGGCTCGTCGGCCAGGAGGACGGGGTTGCCGGTGGCCAGGGCGCGGGCGATGGCCACTCGCTGCTGCTCGCCTCCCGACAACTGGTGGGGGAAGCTGTCCCCGCGACCGGCCAACCCGACGCTCGCCAGCACCTCGGCGGCGGCGGTGCCCTCCCGGCCGGATACATCGATGCCGAACTGCACGTTCTCCGCGGCGGTGAGCCCCGGGAAGATGTTGAAGCTCTGGAACACGAAGGACACCGTGCGCCGCCGGAACTCGAACAGCTCACGGCGCCCGGCGCGAGAGATGTCCACC
>JALOLI010000126.1 GCA_025456165.1 Acidimicrobiia bacterium
CATGCCGGGGTGCGTGCAGGTGCACGGCGGCTTCGCCGGGGGGGAGCGCAGCCTCACCACCGACCTCCTGAACCTGGCCTGCGACGCGAGTTACGCGGGGACGCAGGAGATGCAGGACGCGGTGCAGGCCCAACTGCAGACCGGGGTGCTCCACCTCGTGCTTCAGGACGACACCGCGGTGCTGGGGGCCCGCCTGGCGCTGAACGAGGGGCCGCCCGCCCTGCCTTGTGGGACCTCCACGGAGGCGGCGCCGGCACCCTGCCGCTGCGACGAGTCGAACCTCGTGCTGAGCGCCGGGGAAGGCGCCCGGACCTCGGTCGTGGGACTGGGCGGCGCCGCCGCCCTGCTGCTGACAGCCCTCGCCGGGTCGGGAAACACCCTCGGTTCGGCGGCAGCGGCGTTCCGGGGTCGCGGCGGGGCGGGGCTGCGGGAGTTGCTCGGGGGCGGGTCGGGCGGGAGCTCGGCGCCGGAGTGGATCGATCCGAAGGCGGCCCTGACCGGGGGCCGCGCCGGGGCGGCGCTGGAGGGCCTTCCCGCCGGGTTGCGCCACCGGGTGCAGGAGGTCCTGGCGGCGCGTCTCGAAGCGGAGCAGACGGAGGCGGTGATGAAGGAGGTGTTGGCCGCGGTGGGGCCGGTCGACCCGGCCGCCGACGCCGCCGCGGTGTTCCGCTCGAACCCGAAGGCCGCCGGGGTACTGGACCGGATGCCCGCCGGGGTGCGCTCCCGCCTGGAGGAGAAGGTCCTGGCCGGGCTGCAAGAGCAGCAGGCCGCCGGCGCCGCCGAGGAGGCGGCCCGGGCCCTGCGCCGGGACCACGCGGTGGAGGTGGTGCGGCAGGCCATCGTCCGCCGCGACGGCGGCACGGTGCAGCGGGCTCTCGCCGCCCTGGGGGAGGAGGACCGCGCCCGGGTGTGGCCCCGGGCCGCGGCGGGCCTCGACCTGAAGCCCGGCGACCTGGAGTACCCGCCTCCGCTTGCAGAGGGAACGGCCGTTCCGCCGGCCTTCGACCTGGAGATCTACCTCGACGCCGACCCGGCCGCGGCTCTGGTGGAGGGCGGCGAAGCGGAGGCCGTCCTGGCCCGGCTTCCCGCCGGGATGCGCTCCCGGTCCGAAGGCCGGCTCGCCGAGAAGCTGGCGGCGGGGCGGGTGAGCCGCTGGGTGGACAAGTTGCGCGACACCGCCGGGTCGGCGGCCGGCAGCGGGGCGGGGGCCGGGGAAGCAGGCGGATCGGTCCTGGAGGTCCCGGAGGTCCAGGGCCTGCTGGGGCTCCTTCCGCCGGGGCTGCGCGAGCAGGTCGGCGCTCAGGCGGCGCGGCTCATCGACGGTGAGGCCGTGGAGAAGCTGGCCGCCGCCGCCCGCCGCCTGGTCGAGCAGGAGCGGGCCCTCGACCTGCTGCGGGCTGCCCTGGGTCTGAACGACGGCGACGGCGCCGACGCCGTCATGAACGCGGTGGGGGCGGCGCTCGAAGTGACGAACCAGGCCGATCTGGATCGGCTGGCTTCCCAGGCCGTGCCGGGCGGGGCCGCTGCCCTGGCACGCCTCACCCGGACCGGAGTGCCGGCCCCGCTGGTGGACCTCACGGAGCACCTGGCGGGGGAGGCCGACCTGCTGGGAGCGGTGCGCCGGGTGGGAGGTGTCGAGGATCTGCTGCAGCGGGCGGGAGGCCTGCGCCCGCAGGTGGAAGCGGAGTTGGCCCGGGTGCTGGAGGCCAATCGGGTGGGCCGCGCCGTGCGCCAGGCCGCCGAGATGGCGAGCCCGGGAGAGAGGGCTGCTTCGGATGTGTTGTCGGCGGTGCGCGAGTTGCCCGGCATCCAGAAGTTGCTCGGGCGACTGCCCGAGGGGTCGCGGCAAGAGGCGTACAGGATGCTGGAGGAGCAACTCGACGCGAGTGGGCTCGAGGCGGCGGTAGGGGAGGTGAGCCGGGCGCTGCGCCTCGATATCGCCGAGGGGGCTTTGCGCCGGGCGGCAGCCGCGGGTGATCTGGACGCCGCCGACCGGGCCCTTGGCGGCCTCACGGGCGATCAGGCGCGCGCCGTCGGCGAGGCCGCCTTCGGCGGGTGATCGGCGCGGCTCAGAACACGCATCAATAGGGGAACCAGCATCGTCGCCCTGGAGTCTCTGGACTGGCGAACTGCGATGATGCCCCTGGGCCTATTGATGCGTATTCTCAGGCGGTGCTGCCCCCGTCGATGACCAGGGTCTGGCCGTTCACGTAGGAGGCGGCCGCCGATAGCAGGAACACCACTGCCCCGGCCACCTCTTCGGGCTGCGCCGGGCGCGGGATGGGAGCGTCGGCGAGCAAGCGGGCGCGGATGGATTCGTCCTCCAGGAGCGCGGCGGAGAAGCGGGTCTCCACCAGGCCGGGGGCGACGGCGTTGACCCGGATGCCCAGGCCGGCCAACTCCACTGCCAGGGTGCGGGTCAGGGAGATCACCGCCGCCTTGCTCATCCCGTAGGGGCCCATCAGCGAACTCCCGGCAGGCGTAGAGATACCCCTTGACGTTCACCTCGAAGATCTTGTCGAAGGCGGCGTCGGGCACTCCCAGGGCGGGCCCGAAGTAGGGGTTGGTGGCGGCGTTGTTGACCAGGCCGTCCACCTTGCCGAACGCGGCGACGGCCCGGTCGATCAGGGAGGCCACCTCGTCGGCGTGACCGGTGTGGCAGGCGGCCGCCAGGGCGCGGCCGCCCGACTCCCGGATGGAGGCGGCCGCGGCCTCGAGCGGTTCGGCCTTCCGCGCCGCCAGCACCACGGCGGCGCCGGCGCGGGCCGCCGCCTCGGCGATGGCCTGGCCGATGCCGCGGCTGGCCCCGGTGACGACGACGACGCGGTCCTGCAAGTTGATGTCGGAGGTCATGTCTTCGAGGGTACCAGGGGAGGCGGTGCCCGCCCCGGGTTGCGGAGCGGCCCCGGACCCGCGAACCTATGGGCCTCAACGTCAGACCAAGGACCTATGGGCTCCCTCATCAAGAAGCGGCGGAAGAAGATGAGCAAGCACAAGTACCGCAAGCGCTTGCGTGCCGACCGCCATAAGCGGAAGTAGCGCGACAGCCGCGGTACCGGCTCATCCCGCCCTGCCGGAGCCCCCGCGCGCCTCGGGTGGCTCGTCGGTGCGGCCCGGGCCTGCCTGCCGGGGGGCGACGCTGGGAACCGTGCAGAGGGGGACGAACTCGAAGCCGCGGGCCTGCAGGCCTTCGATGATGGCGGGCAGGGCCCCGATGGTGCTGGGTCCCCCGATGTCGTGCAGGAGCACGATGTCACCACCGCCGGTGCCGTGCAGCACCGTGTAGGCGACGGACCCGGCGCCGGGGTGCGCCCAATCCGAAGGGTTCACATCCCACATGACCGTGGCCATGCCCAGGCCGGCAGCGACGGCGCGCACCCCGTCGTTCACCGACCCGTACGGGGGCCGCAGGCAGTGGGGCGTCGTTCCGGTGACTTCCTCGATCAGCCGATTGGTGCGCACCAGCTGGTCCTCGACGAAGGCATCGGAATACCGGGTGAGGTGGTAGTGGTCCCAGGAGTGGTTCTGCACCGAGTGGCCCTCGTCGGCTACCCGGCGCAGCAGCTCGCGTTGCGCCGCCCCATGTCGTCCGATGACGAAGAAGGTGGCCGTCACGTCGTAGCGGGCCAGGATGTCGAGGATCTGCTCGGTGTAGGTGTACGCCGGGCCGTCGTCGAAGGTCAGGGCTACCTGGTGAGGCCCGGGCCGGGTGAGCGGCTCACCGATCTGGCCCGCCTCGGTGGCGATGACCTCCTCGCAGGCCCCAGCGAAGTCCCTACCCGGGCCGCCGTCGCAGCCGTCGTCGCCGTCGCCGCCCTCGAGCGAATCGCCGTCCTCTCCTCCTCTCAGGGTGTCCGCTTCTGCCCCGCCCTCCAGGATGTCGGCGCCGGGCCCCCCGCTAAGGGTGTCGGGGCCGGGCCCTCCGGCCAGATGGTCGTTCCCGACGCCGCCGGTGAGCCGGTCGGCGCCGGCACCGCCCATCAGGAAATCGGGCCCGGGGCCGCCGAACACGGCGTCGTCGTTGCTGCCTCCATCCATGGTGTCGGCTCCGCCCCCGCCCCATAGGGTGTCGCGGCCTCCCTCGCCGAGGACGGAGTCGTTCCCCGGGCCGGCGCAGACCAGATCGTCACCCGGCCCGGCCTCGATGCGGTCGTTCCCGGCCCCTCCCCAGATGACGTCGGCGCGGATGGTCCCCTCCAGGCGATCTGCGGCCGGAGTGCCGACGACGGTGGCCGGGCGGCCGGAGCAGAGCGGAGGGCCGCCGGCCACGGCCAGGGGGGCAGCCGCCAGGGTGACGGCGGCCAGCAGGGAGAGGCCGAGGAGCGCAGGCGGCCGGAGCCGGCGAGAGGCGGTCACGCCCGCACCCTACGCGATGGGGCCGCTCCCGTGTCGGGTCGCGGCGTAGCCTGTCCCTCTGGGCGACGAGGGGAGTGAGATGACCGTCCGCTACGAGCGCACCGGGCCGGTGGCCGTGATCACCATCGATCGGCCGGAGCGGCGCAACGCCATCGACCGGGCCACCGCCGAGGGCTTGTACCGGTCCTGGAAGGACTTCGACGCCGATCCTGAGGCGCGGGTGGGCATCCTGACCGGGGCCAACGGGGTGTTCTGCGCCGGGGCCGACCTCGTCGCTTTCGACCTGGAGGAGACGGCCCAAGGCTGGCTGGGTATCTGCCGAATGAGCGTCTCGAAGCCCACCATCGCCGCCGTCGCCGGGCCCTGCGTGGCCGGAGGCCTGGAGCTGGCGCTGTGGTGCGATCTACGAGTCGCCGGGGCCGGCGCCGTGTTCGGTTGCTTCGAGCGGCGCTTCGGGGTGCCGCTGGCCGACGGGGGCACGCAGCGCCTGCCCCGGATAGTGGGGTTGAGCCGGGCCCTCGACATGATTCTGACGGGCCGGCCGGTGCCCGCCGAGGAGGCCTTTCGCATCGGCCTGGCCGACCGCCTGGTGGCCGCGGGTGAGGAACTGGCCGAGGCGCTGCGCCTGGCCGAAGCCATCGCTTCGTTCCCTCAGGACACCATGCGCTCCGACCGGAAGGCCCTGTTCGCCGGTCTGGGCCGCCCCCTGGAGGAGGGCCTGGCCATCGAGGCCGAAGCCGGCCGGCAGGTAGCCGCCACCGCCATCGCCGGGGCGGCCCGCTTCGCTTCCGGAGAGGGCCGGGCCGGCGCCGGGGTGGTGCCGGGCTAGGGGGGTACGCGAGTAGTTCCTTCTGAGGGCCGGATGCCGCCGGGCCATCGGCCGACATCCGGCGAGGGGCGGCGGCCTACTGATGTGCGCTCTCAGCCGCGCCGGCCCTTGAGGAACTCCTCGATCTCTGAGATCAGGCGGTCGCCGCCCCGCGGGTCCAGGCCGGGCCGCACCTCGGATCGAGCCTCGGCTTCCAGGCGTCGAACGTAGGTCTGGAAGGTCTCGTTCTCGGCCATGGCGGCATCGACCCGCTCCTGGAACTCCTCGGCGACCTTCTGCAGTTCGGCGGTGTCGAAGGAGGCCCCGAGGACTTCGCCGGCCCTGGTGAGCAGGGCCAGCATGGCGCGGGGGTTGGGGTTGGCCGCCAGGTAGTGGGGCACCGCCGCCCACAGGCTGAGCGCGGGGACCCCGATCTCCCGGCAGGCCTCCAGGAACACAGCGACGATGCCGGTGGGGCCTTCGTATCCCGAAGCCGAGAGGCGGTGCGCGGCCAGGAGGGCGGGGTCGGTGGCAACGCCGATGAGCGGGACCGGCACGGTGTGGGCTACCTCGCCGATGAAGGCACCCAGGGTGGCCACGGCTTCGACATCCACGTCGGACAGGACCTGGGCCACCAGGCGGCTGTAGGTCTTCCAGCGCAGGTTGGGCTCGTCGCCGGTCACGATCACCAGGTCACCGGGTTGTTCGGGCAGCTCGACGGCGTAGAACCGGGTGGCCGGCCAGGTGAGCCGGCGGGTGCCGCCCTCGGCCACCTTGACCCGGGGACGATGCACCTGGAAGTCGTAGAACTCCTCTGGTTCGATGACCACAAAGGGTTCCAACTCGAACTGGCCGAGGAGGTAGGCGAGCGCCCCGGAGGCGGCGTCGCTGGCATCGTTCCAGCCTTCCCAGGCGAGGAGGGCCCGGGGGTGGCGCAGGGCGGGTCGGCCGAGGCGGCGGATCGGGTCCATGCCCGGCCAGCGTAGTGGGGTGGGGCCCCCAGGGGCAGAGCGAGGGGAGCGAGAGGGGCCCGCATTGGAGCGTCCAGCCCGGGCCGGTCGGCGGTTGGGCCAGCCCCGCCTCACTTCTTGCCGGACGCGGCGAGAAGCCACAGGCGCTCGCGGCCCTTGGGCCGGTTTGCCAGGCGCTGGTGAGCCGCCACCTGCTCCAGGCGAACCGGGGGAGGCGTCGATGGCCTCGGCGTGAGGCGGGAGGCCGCGCCGCGCCGCAACCCTGCTGCCGACCAGGGCGGCATCCCGGTGGTGAGCCTGGCCGGGGCGGTCCCCCACATCCGGGTTTTCGGGATGACGACGTGCTGGTCCCTCACCACCCCACCGGGCCTGGTTGTGAATCTCTTCACTAACCTGGCCGCTAGCCTGGGCTCGTCGGCCGGGCCGTTCGTCCCGTCTGGTGCTGCCAGGGGCCCTATTGCCCGGGGAGTGCCGGAACCCAAGAATGATGGCCGGAGGAAACATGACCCCAGTACAAGTGCTCGATCGGGCGGGCCTGGACCGCCTGATCGGGGCCCTTTCGGCTCGTGGGTACCGCGTTCTGGGCCCCACGGTTCGCGACGGCGCCATCGTCTACGGCGACCTTTCGGCCACTGCCGACCTGCCGGTCGGCTGGACGGACCGCCAGGAAGCGGCCAAGTACCGCCTGGTTCGCCGGGACGACGACGCGCTGTTCGGGTTCGTGGTGGGCCCGCAGTCCCCCAAGACCCATCTGCATCCGGCCGAGGTGGTGGTCTGGGCCGGTGGGCGCACGGCGCAAGGCTTCGCCATGGCGCCGCCGCCGGAGCCACCCCGCTTCGCCTTCTTCGGGGTGCGTCCCTGCGAACTGGCGGCCATCCGGATCCAGGACCGGGTCTTCCTGGGAGGGGAGCGGGACGCGGTATACGGTCGCCGTCGCGACGGCGCGTTCCTGGTGGCGGTCAACTGCACCGAGCCGGGAGGCACCTGCTTCTGCGCCTCGATGGGCACCGGCCCTGGGGCCACTACAGGGTTCGATGTGGTGCTCACCGAGGTCCTGGACAAGAAGGAGCACTACTTCACCGCCGTCGCCGGCTCGGAGCGCGGCGCGGAGCTCCTTGCCGAGGCGCAAGCCGCCGAGGCCAAGAAGGGCCAGGTGAAGGCGGCCGCCGACCTGGTCGAGGCCGCCGCCGGGCGCATGGGCCGTCACATGGAGACTGCCGGCCTCGCCGACCTGCTGCGCCAGAGTCTGGAGCACCCCCACTGGCAGGAGGTGGCCAAGCGCTGCCTGACGTGCGCCAACTGCACGCTGGTGTGCCCCACGTGCTTCTGCTCGAACGTCGAGGACAACACCGACCTCACCGGCCGCAGCGCCGAGCGGGTGCGGCGCTGGGATTCGTGCTTCAACCTGGAGTTCTCCCTCATCCACGGCGGCGCCCACCGGTCAAGCCCGGCGGCGCGCTACCGCCAGTGGATGACCCACAAGCTCGCCTGGTGGTTCGATCAGTTCGGCACGTCCGGCTGCGTGGGATGCGGCCGGTGCATCACCTGGTGCCCGGTCGGCATCGACATCACCGCCGAAGCGGCCGCCATCAGGGCCAAGCAGGAGGTGGTGTGATGGCGGGTCCCGATCCCCGCTCGCCCAGCCCGGCGGAGCAGTTGGCCGCCCATCCCTTCGTTGTGGGGATGGAGGCCTCCCAGTTGA
>JALOLI010000127.1 GCA_025456165.1 Acidimicrobiia bacterium
GGCGGGCCGGAGGGTGCTGCCGATCGGCCTGCTGATCGGCGGCCTCGCCCTGGGCTTGGGAACCTGGTACTTCAACGCCGGCCGCGCCGCCTGGCAGACGATGGTGTTCACCGTGCTGGCCTTCGCCCAGGTGGGGCAGGCTCTGGCCGCGCGGTCGGACACTGAGAGGTTGACGCTCCGGCGCCTCCGCGGCAACGCCGGGCTCACCTTCCTGGCCCTCCTGGTCGTGGCCCTGCAGGTGGCCGTCGTCTACACACCCGGAGTGAACGCGTTCTTCGGCGTGCAAGCGCTAGGCGCGCTCGACCTGGCGGCCGCTCTGGCTGCCGGCGCCGTCGTCCTGGCGGTGCTCGAAGCGCTGAAGCGCCCCGGCCGCTGAGTCGCCTACGGCCGGCGCCGCCCGGGCGCGCCTTCCTCTAGGGTGAGCCCCGGCGGCCGAGGAGGGCCTTGAACGACACTGGGACGAGCCAGCTGCGCCGGGCCATCTTCGAGCGCGGCCGGGTCGAGGGCAGTCTGCTCAAGGTGGACGACTTCCTGAACCACCGCGTGGAGCCGGGCCTGATCGCCGCGGTGGGCGCCGATCTGGCAGCGCGCTTCGCCGCTGCCGCGCCGCAGGCCGTGCTCACCGCCGAGGCCAGCGGCATTCCGCCCGCGCTGGCCTGCGCCCTGGCTCTGGGGGTGCCCATGATCTTCGCCAAGAAGTACCTGGGACCGGGGGGCCGGGACGTCTACTCCCGAGAGGTCTTCTCCCCCACCAGGGGCATGGAGTACCGCGTCGAGGTCGCCCGCCGCGCCCTCGGCCCAGGGGAGCGCCTTCTGGTGGTGGACGACTTCCTGGCCGGCGGGCGCACCGCCGAGGCCCTCGGTGAGATCGCTGAAGAGGCCGGCTGCCCTGTTGTCGGGTTCGGGTTCGCCATCGAGAAGACCTTCCAGGAAGGCCGGCGCCGCCTGGCTGCACACGGCTGGCGGGTGGAGGCCCTGGCCCGGGTGGTGTCGCTCGAGGGCGGACGGGTCGTCCTCGAGGACTGACGGGCCAGGCCCGATCGGGCGGCGCGGCGGGTGACGCGGCGGGCCGGTTCCCACCGGGCTGCCGCCCCTCTTCCGGCCCTACCGGCGGAGGTCGCTAACCTCGGGTCCCCCGATCCACCCGAGCAAGGTGAACCGAGCCTCCGACCCGCGCCCGCTCCGGCCCTCGCGGCTGGCCTTCGACCTCTCCCGCATCGTCATCGATGTGGGGGTCCTGCTCGTCCTCGGCGCCATGAGCCTCCCGTTCGTGGTGGGAGAGGACTTCCGCCAGCGCGCCCTGGCCGGAGACGGCCTGGTGGCGCTGCTGCTGGTGGCCCCCATCTTCGTGATGACCGTGCTCCCCGACCAGAGCGGCCCCCTGCCCCGGCCCCTGGCCCTGGCCTCGCTGGTGCTCGGTGGGGCCGCCCTCCCCTACACGGTGGTGAAGTACCTGGATGCCTCCACCCTGGCCGGCACCGTGCAGGGGAGTGTCGGCATGGGAGCGCGGGTGCTGGTCATCGGGGCCTTCACCGTCCTCGGCGGCCTGGCCCTGGGGTTGGTCCGGGCCCGGCTGCAGCCCGAGGCCGAGGCGGCCGAAGCCGACGACCTCCCCGAAGAGGCCCTCCTCGGTCCCGATCACGCCCCTCTGCCCCGCGTCGCCACCCCCCGGAGCCAACCCGGCCCGGCGTCGCCCGCCCCCGGGCCCGCCAGGACTCCGTTGCCCGCACCGGCGCCCGCCCGCGCCTTCCCCCGCTGGAAGCGCCCCAGGACGGCGCCCACCCAGGCCCCGCCGGCGCAGCCCGCCCCGGTCGCCGGGCGCACCCCGGTGCCCGCCACTCACCGCCCGCCCGCCGCCGTTGCTCCGCGGCCGCGCCCGGCGGACCCCGACACCGAGCCCACCCTCCCGGGACAGCGGCCGGTGCAGCCCTGGTGGCCCGACGACCTCGATGACCTCTTCTCCTGAGGCCAGGTGCACTACTCCCGCCTCGTCAGCCTCGCCGGAGCGCTGATCGCCGGCCTGGCCCTCTTCCTGCCCCAGGCTCGCTTCCCCGTGGTCGGGCCGGTAGACGGCTTCACCGGCGGCGCCTGGCCGGTGATCCTGCCTCTGGCGCTGGTGGCGCTGCTGGCCTTCCTGGGGGACCGGCGCGAGGGTCACGGGCTGGTGGTGAGCGTTCTGGCCATACTGCTCTCCTGCGCCGCCCTGGTCTTCGCGGTGGCCAAGGCCGTCGATGCCGTCACCGCCGCCGGGGCAGTGGAAGGAGGGGCGGTGCGCGCCGGGCCCTGGGTCGTCCTCGCCGGGAGCGTCCTGGCGCTGCTGGGCAGCCTGCTCTCGTTCAGCCGGAGGATCGGCTGATCAGGACGCCGGGCCGTCTCCGAGGAACATGGCCGCCACCCCGATGCCGATGTAGAGAAAGCCGGCGATCACCTGCCAGAAGGCCGTGGGGTTCGCCTGCGGACGCAGGCCACGCCGCAGTCGTGCCATCGGATCTCGCTTCTTCATCACCTCGCCGCGTCGCAACTCCTCATCGCTCACATAGTCGTCCTGCGCCCGGTTGCGGCCCCCGAAGACGGCCTCCACCGCCCCGATCCCCAGATTCGAGTAGCCCCCGCCCCTGGCGCCTCCGGTGAGCAGCAACAGCGTTCCCAGGCCCAGGAAGGTGTACCCGACCGACTGGGCGAACCCCACTGCGGTCGCCAGCCAGACGATCACGCCGATCACGACGGCGGCCCCCGCTCCCATGGCGAACACCGCCAGGTAGCCCCGCATCCTCTCGCGCAGAGGCTCCTCCGGGATGGGCACGGCTTGCATGCCGGGCAGAGTAACCGGCGCGTCGGCTGCCGGTAGCGCCCGCCACCCGGGCACAGGGCGGCAGCCCTATCCTCGATGCCCGATGCGCCGCCCCCGGATCGCCTACCTGGCCCTGGCCTTCGCCGCGCTCCTGTTCGGCTCGACCTTCGTGGTTATCAAGGAGGCGCTGGCCGACCTCCCCCCTCTCGGCTTCGTGGGCTGGCGCTTCCTGCTCGGCGCTGCCGCCCTGCTCCTCTTCGG
Source organism: Acidimicrobiia bacterium (assembly GCA_025456165.1). Next base: position 3,053 of record JALOLI010000127.1, read on the forward strand.
CCTCCCGCGGGGCCGGGCGATGTGGCACGACGGCCTCATCGCCGGCCTGCTGCTCTTCGGGGGCTACGCCACTCAGACGGTCGGCCTGGCCCACACCACCGCGTCCAATTCGGGGCTGATCACCGGCCTCTACGTCGTGTTCACTCCACTCCTCGCCGCCGCCGTCGCCCGCCGCGCCCCCCGCCTGCTGGTGACGGTGGGCGCCGCCCTGGCGTTCGCCGGCCTCGCCCTCCTGACCCTGGAGGATGGGTTCGTGCTCCGCAAGGGCGACTGGTTGACCGTGGCCTGCGCCGTCTCCTACGCCGGCCACATCGTGTATCTCGCCCGGGTGGCCCCCCGGCACCGGGTCATCCCCCTCACGGCCGTGCAGTTGGCGGTGGTCGCCGTCGGCGGCTTCGCCAGCGCGGCCGCCTTCGAGGGCCTGCGCCTTCCCCCCGCCGGCGTCTGGCCCGCCCTGCTGGTCACCGGAGTGGCGGTCAGCGCCGGCGCCTTCTTCCTCCAGGTCTGGAGCCAGACGGTGATCGGTCCGTCCCGAACCGCGATCATCCTCGCCCTGGAGCCGGCCTTCGCTGCGGCCGTAGCCGCCGTCGTGCTGGGTGAGCGGCTCACCGCGGCCGGCTGGGTGGGCGCCGCCCTCATACTGGCGGGCATCTACGCGGCCCTGGTCGGCGAGGAGGAGTCCCTACCCGCTGCCGAGGCGCTCACCCCGGCTCACTGACTCCCGGCGATGCTCGAGACGGCGCCTCGCCATCAAGACCAGGCGCAACAGCATCAGCAGCAGGAAGAGCACGACGGCCAGGGCCGCCAGCAGCTCCGGGCCCTCGAAGTAGGCCGCCCGGCACGAAGTGAGGCCGCCCCGGCAGAGCCCCCAGCCGTCACCCCCGCCGGCCAGGTCGAGAAGCGCGAGCATCGGCACCAGGGCCACGCCCACGATGGCCGCCAGGATGAGCGCTGCTGCGATCCGCAGGCCGGTCACTCGGCCGAGGTTACCGCGGCCCGGGGATCAGCACAGCAAGACGGCAGGTGGCCGCGACCGGTAACCTCGCCGCATGACGCCGCCCAGCGAGCCGGCGCCGCCCCCGGCGGCCGGGTACTTCCGGGAGCAGTTCACCCCCGAGGAGACCGCCGTGCTCTCCCGGTTCTTCACCAACACCACCGAGCCCGTCTTCGCGCTGGTCAACCTCCCCGAAGTCGTCAAGGGGGCGCTCTTCGCCCGCTACAGCCGGACGACCCGGTCGCTGCGGCGCCTGTTCCTCGACGAGTTCTACACCACCCCCGAACTCGGCATCGCCCACCTGGCGGCCGCCCTGGGGGGAGATGCCGCAGTGCGCCTCGGCCGCGCCGAGGGACTGTACGAGAAGGTCTTCACCGAGTACGGCGACGACTCCGTGGCGCAACTGGGCTCCGCCCACCTCGCCTGCGAGCAGGCCTCCAACATCCTCACCAAGGTGCTCGAACGGGGGCGCCTGGCGTCCTACCTCGAGCAGAGCACCCGCTACCTGCGCTTCGACCGGCCCCTCGGCGGGCGCTACCGCTACGCCGTGCCGCCGGAGGTGTCTGCTTCGCCGCTGGCCGCCGACTTCCGGACCACCCTCGACGGGCTGTTCGCCACGTACTCGAACCTCATGGACACGCTCGAGGGCCACTACCGGCGCCGCTACCCGCCCGATGGTGGTGAGGAGGATGCCGCCTACCGGGCCAGCCTCCAGGCCCGGGCCTGCGACGACCTGCGCGGCCTACTGCCCGCCGCCACCATCTCCCATCTCGGCATCCACGCCAGCGGCCAGGCCTACGAAGCCCTGCTGCTGCGGATGCGGGCCCACCCCCTTGCCGAGGCG
>JALOLI010000128.1 GCA_025456165.1 Acidimicrobiia bacterium
GACGGCGCCCGCGGATGGGACGCTGGGCCCGGGGCCCGACCTCACCCTGTCCTGGGAGGAGGCGGCGGCAGCGGCGACGTCTTTCCGCTACAGCCTGGACACCACCGACGACGACGCCTGCGCCTCCAGGGTCGATGTCGGCGCGGGCCAGAGCGTGGCGCTGGTCGGTCTGGCCGGCGGCACCACCTACTTCGGGCAGGTGCGGGCGGTGAACGGGTGGGGAGCAGCCGAGGCCGATGGGGGCGCCTGGTGGGAATTCACCACCGGGCCTCCGGCGGCTTTCGACAAGGCGGCACCTGCCGACGGCGCTCAGGGCCAGTCGGCCAACCTCACGCTGTCCTGGGGGGCAGCAGCCGGGGCGACCTCATATGAGTACTGCGCCGACACCTCCGACGACGCGGTGTGTGGCGGCTGGGCCCCCGTCGGGCCGGCGGCCACCGCCTATCTTGAGGGTCTGGCCTACGAGACGACACACTACTGGCAGGTGCGTGCCGTCAATCCCTTCGGCATGACGGAGGCCGATGGGGGCACCTGGTGGTCGTTCCGCACGAAGCCCCCTCCCGAGATCGAGCAGGTCGTCTTCGAGGCAACGGGGGTCAACGACGGCTGGGTTCTGGAACGCATCGGCGACTCGGGCAAGGGCTCGGGGGCTCTCGACGACGCGTCTCCCCGCGGCCGGGTGGGCGACGACGACGCCGACCGGCAGTACCGCAGCCTTCTCGATTTCGATACCCGAGGGCTGCCCGACGACGCGGTGGTCACGGCGTGTGTCCTGAGGATCAGGCGGGCGGAGATGGTCGGCACCGACCCCCTCACCACTCACGGAGTGCTCCAAGTCGACATCCGCACCGGGGCGTTTCACCACGAGCTGGCCCTGGAGCGCTTTGACTTCCACGCCATCGGCAGTCGTGGGAGGGTGGGGAAGTTCGTCGTCACCCCGGACGGTGAATGGTTGCGGGCATCGCTGCGACCGGTGGCGGTCCCACTGGTCAACCTCACGGGCCGGACTCAGTTCCGCTTGCGGTTCCAACTCGACGACGACGACGACCAGGAGGCCGACTACCTGTCCTTCTTCACCGGTGACGCCGCCGATCCCGCCGACCGGCCGCAACTGACCGTGCGTTACTACGTGCCGTGAGGAAGCCCGGCCGCGGTGGATGCCCTAGCCTGTTCCCGTGATCGGGCCCGTCGTCTTGGTGCTGGCCGGCGGAATCGCCGGGTGGTTCAGCGGAGACTGGGCCGGAGCGGTGGCGGGGGCTGCCGTCGGCCTGCTGGTCACCTTCGGGGTGGCGGGGGCGGCGGCGTGGTGGTCGGCTCAGGTGGGCCGCACACTGGACCCCGCCACGGCGCGAGCGGTGGCCCCACGACCTCCCGGTTTCGGCCCGCTGTGCGATGCGGTGTACCGCCGCGCCCTGCCCCCGGGGCCCGGGCGGGCGGGCGACGCCGGCGGGGAAGCGTCCGGGGAGCCTTGACCTGGGCGGGTTGCTCGGAGTATCTTGGAGAGGCAACAAGAAGGGCCGGAGTTGATTCCGGCCAATTTCCGGCTGGGATAGCCCCCTGCTATCCTGGCTGTTTGGCGTCTTTCTAACCCCGAGCACCCCTATCAAACCGTCCGCCCAGAGCGAACACTGAGGAGGATTCCTTGGCTGGTGCGCGCACCGACCGTCTTTCGTTCGCGAAGATCCCCGAAGTCCTCCCGCTCCCCGACCTGCTCTCGGTGCAGCACGACTCGTTCGGCTGGTTCCTGGAGAGGGGGCTGCGCGAGATCTTCGAGGAAGTCTCGCCGATCGAGGACTTCACCGGGACCCTCGCCCTCGAACTCACCGATCACCGCTTCGATGATCCCACGCTGACCATCGACCAGGCCAAGGAGCGCGACGCCAACTACTCGCGCCCCCTGTTCGTCACGGCGCGCTTCGTCAACCGCTCCACCGGCGAGATCAAGGAGCAGCAGGTCTTCCTCGGCGACTTCCCGATGATGACTCCCAACGGGACTTTCATCATCAACGGCACCGAGCGGGTGGTGGTGAGCCAGCTGGTCCGTTCGCCGGGGGTCTACTTCGACCAGTCGGTCGACAAGGCCTCCGACCGCGACATCTTCGCCGCCAAGGTCATCCCGGGCCGGGGAGCCTGGCTCGAGTTCGACATCGACAAGAAGGACACGGTGGGGGTGCGGGTCGACCGCAAGCGGCGCCAGTTCGTCACCACCTTCCTGCGCGCCCTCGACGATGCCGACGCGACCGACGAGCGCCGTTTCCACTTCGGGCAGACCGACCAGGAGCTCCTCGACCTGTTCGACGGGGCCGAAGTCATCCGCACCACGCTGGAGCGCGACATCGCCACCGAGCGCAACGACGCGCTCCTGGACCTGTACCGCAAGCTGCGCCCGGGTGAGCTGACCACGGTGGAGTCGGCGCGGGGGCTGGTCTCGACGCTCTTCTACAACCCCAAGCGCTACGACCTGACCCGGGTGGGCCGCTACAAGCTCAACCAGAAGTTCGGGCGCGGGCCGCTCGAGGCCGGCGAGATGGAGACCTACCGCCAGGACAACCTGGGGCTGCTCACCTCGGCCGACATCCTCGAGACCATCCGCTACCTCATCCGCCTGCATCGCGGCGAGGCCGGCTACCGCACCGACGACATCGACCACTTCGGCAACCGCCGGGTGCGCACCGTGGGCGAGCTGATCCAGAACCAGATTCGCGTCGGGCTCACGCGGTTGGAGCGGGTGGTGCGGGAGCGCATGACCACCCAGGACCCCGAAGCGATCACCCCGCAGAGCCTGATCAACATTCGCCCCGTCGTCGCTTCCATCAAGGAGTTCTTCGGCACCAGCCAGCTGAGCCAGTTCATGGACCAGCCCAACCCGCTGGCCGGGCTCACCCATCGCCGCCGCCTGTCGGCCCTGGGCCCGGGGGGCCTTTCCCGGGAACGGGCCGGCTTCGAGGTGCGCGACGTGCACTCGTCCCACTACGGGCGCATGTGCCCCATCGAGACCCCGGAAGGGCCCAACATCGGCCTGATCGGCTCCCTGGCCTCTTACGGGCAGGTGAACCGCTTCGGCTTCATCGAGACCCCCTACCGCCGCGTGGTCAAGGGCCGGGTCACCGGTGAGGTCCACTACCTCACGGCTACCGAAGAGGAGAGGCACGTCATCGCGCAGGCCAACGCCGTGCTGAACCCCGACGGCACCTTCAGCGATGACCGGGTGCTGGTGCGCCGCAGCGGCGGCGAGGTCGACTACGTCACCCCGGCGGAGATCGACTACATGGATGTGTCTCCCAAGCAGGTGGTCTCCGTCGCCACCGCCTTGATCCCCTTCCTGGAGCACGACGACGCCAACCGCGCTCTGATGGGCTCCAACATGCAACGCCAGGCGGTGCCCCTGCTCCACGCCGAGGCTCCGCTGGTAGGAACCGGCGTCGAGGAGCGGGCCGCCCGCGACTCGGGGGACACCATCGTGGCCGCCCAGGCCGGCGAGGTGGTCGAGGTGAGCGGCGACCGCATCGTGGTCCAGTCGCCCTCCGGCCGCCACACCTACCCGCTGAAGAAGTTCGTGCGGTCCAACCAGGGCACCTGCATCAACCAGAAGGTCCTCATCAAGGAGGGCGCCCGGGTGCGCCCCGGCGACATCCTGGCCGACGGGCCGTCGACCGAGGGGGGCGAACTGGCCCTGGGGCGCAACCTCCTGGTGGCCTTCATGCCGTGGCTGGGCCACAACTACGAGGACGCCATCGTGGTCTCGGAGCGCCTCGTCAAGGAGGACCTGCTCACCTCGATCCACATCGAGGAGTACGAGATCGAGGCCCGCGATACCAAGCTGGGGGCCGAGGAGATCACCCGCGACATCCCCAACGTGGCCGAGGAAGCGCTCCGGGACCTCGACGAGCAGGGCATCGTCCGCATCGGGGCCGGAGTGGGCCCCGGCGATTACCTGGTGGGCAAGGTCACCCCCAAGGGCGAGACGGAGCTGACCCCCGAAGAGCGCCTGCTGCGGGCGATCTTCGGCGAGAAGGCGCGCGAAGTGCGCGACATGTCGCTGAAGGTCCCGCACGGGGAGTCGGGCAAGGCCATCGACGTCAAGATCTTCCGGCGCGAAGACGGCGATGAGCTGCCCCCCGGCATGAACGAGCTGGTCCGGGTGCACGTCGCCCAGCAGCGGAAGATCGCCGAGGGCGACAAGCTCGCTGGCCGCCACGGCAACAAGGGCGTGATCGCCAAGATCCTGCCCGAAGAGGACATGCCCTTCCTGGCCGACGGCACCCCGGTGGACATCATCCTGTCCCCGCTGGGCGTGCCCTCCCGCATGAACCTGGGCCAGGTCCTGGAGACCCATCTGGGCTGGGCTGCCGCCCAGGGCTGGAATGCCTTCGAGGGCCAGACCCTGGCCGCCGGGGGAACCCCTCCCTGGACCCGCGTGGCCTCCCCGGTCTTCGACGGGGCGAGGGAGGGCGAGATCGGGCTGGTGCTCGAGAACTCCCTCCCCAACGCCGACGGGCAGCGCCTGGTCGACGAGCGCGGCAAGGCCATCCTCTACGACGGGCGCAACGGCCAGCCGTTCGACCGGCCCATCACGGTGGGCTGGATCTACATCCTGAAACTGCTGCACCTCGTGGACGACAAGATCCACGCCCGGTCCACCGGCCCGTACTCCATGATCACCCAGCAGCCGCTGGGCGGCAAGGCGCAGTTCGGCGGCCAGCGGTTCGGGGAGATGGAAGTGTGGGCCCTGGAGGCCTACGGCGCGGCCTACGCCCTCCAGGAGCTGCTGACCATCAAGTCCGACGATGTGCGCGGCCGGGTCAAGGTCTACGAGGCCATCGTCAAGGGGGAGAACATCCCCGAGCCCGGGATCCC
>JALOLI010000129.1 GCA_025456165.1 Acidimicrobiia bacterium
GGCGGTAGCCGCCCCTCGGCGCGGGGCCGAGGCTCGCGTTCCGGGACGTGAGATCGGGCCGGGCGGGGCTAGGCGGTGGGGGCGACCTCCGGGCGAGTCCGGCGGGTGGCCGCCGCCATGGCGGCGAAGAGCACGACCGCCGCCGCGACAGCGGCGGCCGTCACGTAGACCATCATCTCCGGCCGGGTGTTTGGTTCGTCGCCGTAGAGGCGGCCCACGATCAGCGGCAGGATGGTCGATCCGGCGCTGCCGCCGATGAGGAAGAGCGCCGTGATCTGGCCGGTGATCGGCATCCTCTCCCCGGCGTAGTTGATGCTGCTGGGGATCATCGAGGCGATGCTCATCCCCAGAGCGATGGTGCCGATCCACAAGGCCGTCGTGGAGTCGGGGAGGAGGGCGATCAGGGCGATGGCTCCGATGGCCCCCAGTAGGTCGATCCGCAGCATCCCCGCCGCCCTCAGCCGGAGCGCCAGCGGGACGGCGATGAGCCGGCCGACGACCAGCCCGCCCCAGAACATCGAGTTGACCACCCGGGCCAGCGACTCGGTGTAGAAGAGGTCGTCGGCGTATGAGGTGATGTAGGCACCGAAGGCCAGTTCGGCGCCCATGTGCATGAAGAAGAAGGCCGAGATGAGGGCGATCACCCACCAATGGCGGCGCAGGGCGCCGGCGGCACCCGGTGCGGCGGCGACGGCAACGGGAGCGACCGGGCTGGGCATCCGGGCCAGCCAGAAGACCGCAGGCAGCATGAGCCCGGCGTAGAGCCAGTACGTGTCCACCGCATTGCCGGTGGCGGCGGCGAACCCGTTCATCACCAGGGGGCCGATGAAGGCGCCGATGCCGAAGCACAGGTGCAAGGCGTTCATGTAGGGCGCCACATCGGAGCCGTACATCCAGACCAGCAGGGTGTTGCCGCCGACGTCCATGATCCCCAGGGCCAGGCCCACCAGGGTGAACACCACGATCAGCATCCAGAGGGCGCTCAGCCAGGGAATGGTGAGCGTCAGCAGGGCCATCCCCAGCAGCGAGGAGGCGAGGATGCGGTGGCCGACCAGGCGGCCGTAGAGCCGGCCGCCGACGATGGAGCCCAGCATGTACCCCAGGGCGATCACCACCACCAGGAAGCCGACCGCCGAGGTGGTGGACCCGGTCTGCTCCTCGAGGGCGCTCATGCAGGGCCCGATGGAGGTCAGCATCAGGCCCAGCATCAGGTAGGCGGCGTAGTAGGAGCCGGCGATGCGGAGCTTGGCGGCCTTGGGGAGCAGGGACGGGTTGGTGTCGCCCGAGGGCATGTGGGTGCGCTCCTGTCGTGGTGTCACTCGCCGGCGCCGGGGCCGTCTCCCGAGGCTACCCCATCGACCGGGTGCCGCTCAGGGGCGAACGCCGGCGACCAGTTTGTCGTAGAGGGCCGAAACGTTCTCCCGTTGGATGTGGCCCATCATGTACTCCTGGCCGATGTCCACCGGGAAGCGCTCGGCGAAGGAGATGCGGGCTATGCACTCCTCCTTGGTCCAGCCCTGGGCGACGCCGGCGGCTACGGCGGCGACCCACTCCAGCAGGAAGGCCCGCTGCACGTCGACGTAGGCCTTGGTGGTCACCGGGCCGTGCCCGGGGATGACGTGGTCGACGTCGAGGGTGCGAATCCGATCGAGGGCGGCCAGCCACTGATCGATGTTCGACACGTACAGCCAGGTCTGGCACTGGCAGAAGATGGTGTCGCCGGTGAACACCACCCGCTCTTCGGGCACGTGCACCGCGATCTGGCCTACGGTGTGCCCGGGGGTGAACAGCAACTCGAAGGTGTGCCCGCCGAGTCGCAGGGTCAGATCCTGGGTGAAGGTGATGGCCGGCCGGTTGGGGTCCCGGAAGTAGGTCTCCTCGTCGGGGAAGATCGCTTCGCCGTCGGGGTCGTCGGTGGGCAGGGCCTCCCGGGCGTACACGTAGGGGCTGGGGTGCTGGGTGGCCAGCATGAAGTTGTTCGCCACCTCGGCGTGGGCGATCACCGGGCCGGCCCCGCGGAAGTAGTAGTTGCCGAAGATGTGATCCACGTGGTGCTCGGTGTTGATCACGTAGCGGATCGGCCCGTGGGCCTCGGCCTCCTTCCGCATGGCCACCGCCCGGGTGGGCAACTGCGGGGTGTCGATCACCACGACCCCGTCGGAGGTCACCACGAAGCTGGGATTGCAGCCCCGCTGCGTGGTGTCGGTGTAGACGCGGGGCGTCACTTGCTGCATGGTCGCCTGCTCCCTCTACCTGCCGTTCAGCTCTTCAATTCCCGGTTCATTGGGTGGCCGTCAGGCCGCCGTCGATGTGCAGGATCTGCCCGGTGACGAAGGAGGAAGCGTCGGAGCAGAAGAACAGCACGGCTCCGACGAGGTCCTCGGGGGTGCCCACCCGGGCCAGGGGGATGCGCGACACGACCCCCTTCTTGAAGTTGGGGTCTTCGAGCAGCATCGCCACCTGGGGGGTGTCCACGAACGTGGGGGCGATGGCGTTCACCGTGATGTTGTAGGGAGCCCATTCGGTGGCCATCTGCCGGGTCAGGGAGCTGATGGCCCCCTTGGCAGCCACGTAGGCCGAGTAGCCGGCGTTGATCCCCAGGGCCGCTCGCACCGAGGAGATGTTCAGTACCCGGCCCCCCCGGCCGGCGGCGATCATGGCGCGCACCGCCGCCTGGGTGGGCAGCAGGTTGGCCCGCACGTTCAGCTCGAAGATCCAGTCCCAGGCGTCGCGGGGATACTCGTGCGCCGGGAAGAGGACCTTGCCCGCCCCGCCGCCGATGGCGTTGATGATCACATCGAGGCGGCCGAGGGTGGCGATGGTCTCGGCCACCGCGCGGTCGGCGTCCTCCTCCTTGGTCATGTCGCCGCCCACGGTGAGGGAGCGGCAGCCCGCGGCGCGTACCTTCTCCGCCGCCGGCTCGCCGATCTCGCGGGTGCGCTCCACGATGACGACGTCGGCGCCGGCGCTGGCCAGGGCGCAGGCCAGGGCGGAGCCGATGCCCCCGCCGCCTCCGGGGATGAAGACGACCTTGCCGTTGAGCCGGAACTTGTCGAGGACCGTCATGCTCTCTCCCTTTCCCGCCGGGGATTGTGGCAGCGGCGGCAGGCGGCGGTGGTCATGCCCGGCGGGCGCGCACGAACGCCCGGATCGCGTCGGCAGTCCTGGTGATCGAAAGGCCGTACTTTTCCAGCAGGGCCTGGTCGGGGCCGGACTCCCCGAAGGTGTCCGCCAGGCCGTGCCGCTTGAGGGGCACCGGGAAGCGCTCGCCCAGCACCTCGGCCACCGCCCCGCCGAGGCCGCCGATGATCGTGTGCTCCTCGGTGGTGACGACCAGGCCGGTCGCCTGCGCGGCGGCGACGATGGCCTCTTCGTCGATCGGCTTCAGCGTGGGTACGTGCAGGAGGTGCACGTCTATCCCTTCGGCGGCGAGGAGTTCGGCGGCCTGGAAAGCGCGCACGGTCTGAGTGCCGGTGCCGATCACGGTGACGTCGCCGCCCGGGCGAACCACGGTTGCCCGGCCGAGCTCGAAACGGTACGAGTCGTCGAACAAGATGGGGGAGGCCTCCCGGGTGAGCCGCAGGTAGACCGGGCCCTCATATGCCGCCGCGGCGATGATGGCAAGGCGCGTCTCGACCTCGTCGGCGGGGGCGACGACCACCATGTTGGCCATGGCGCGCATGATGGCCAGGTCGTCGAAGATCAGGTGGGTCTTGCCGGTCATACCCGCCAGCAACCCGGCGTAGCCCCCGGCGATCTTGACGTTGAGGCGCGGCTGGGCGATGAGCACCCGGATGGAGTCCAGGGCCCGGGCCACGGCGAAGCAGGCGAAGGTGGAAACGAAGGGCACCAGGCCCACAGTCGCCATCCCGGCTGCCACCCCGAGCTCGTTTTGCTCGGCGATGCCCATCTGGAAGAAGCGATCCGGGTGGGCGTTCTCGAAGATGTCGGCCCGGGTGGAACTGCCCAGGTCGCCGTCGAGGACCACGATGCGGGGGTCCGTCCTGCCCAGCTCGGCCACGGTCTCGCCGAAGGCCACCCGCAGGGCTTTGCCGTTGACGAGGGTCATGCCGCACCTCCGGAGGCAGGAGCCGCCGGCGGCTCGCCGAGCTCCGCCAGGGCACGATCTCGTTCTTCGGGCGTCGGGACCCGGGCGTGCCAGGTGTAGTCGTTCTCCATGAAGGAAACGCCCTTGCCCTTGATGGTGTGGGCGATCACGGCCACCGGGCCGCCGCGGTGATCGCGGGCGGCTTCGATGGTGGAGACGACCTGGGCCATGTCGTGGCCGTCCATCTCCATCACCTTCCAGCCGAAGGCCGACCAGCGGTCGGCGAGCTGGGTGCCGGTGTAGGAGGGCTTGCGTTTCCCGGGGGCGTCGGCCCGCCAGCCGAACTGCTGCAGCCTGTTGTGGTCCACGATGGCCACCAGGTTGCCCACGGCGTAGCGCTGGGCGACGTGAGCCGCCTCCCAGACGATGCCCTCGTTGCACTCCCCGTCGCCGAGGATGACGTAGGTGTCGAAGTCCCGGCCGGCGGCAGTGGCCCCCATGGCGATTCCCAGCCCCCCGGAGAACCCGAGACCCAGCGAACCGGAGGCCATGTCTACCCCGGGAGTGATCCTCATGTCGGGGTGGCCCTGCAGCCGGGAGTCGATGGCGTCGAAGGTGCTCAGCTCCTCGATCGGGAAGTAGCCCCGCAGCGCCAGGGTGGTGTAGAGGGCAATGGCGCTGTGCCCCTTGGAGAGGACGAAGCGGTCGCGATCGGGCCACTGAGGCTCTTCGGGACGGAGGCGCATGATGCGGAAGTAGAGAGCCACCAGCATGTCCATCGCCGAGAGGGGACCCCCGATGTGGCC
>JALOLI010000130.1 GCA_025456165.1 Acidimicrobiia bacterium
CCTCACCGGCACCAAGGAGTGCTGCGTGGTGGGGGAGTGCGGGGCCTGCACCGTCATCGTGAACGGCCGCACGGTCAACTCCTGCCTGATGCTGGCGGTGGAGGCCGACGGCGCCGACATCGTCACCGTTGAGGGCCTGGCCGTCGGCGGCAAGCCCGGCCCGCTGCAGAGAGCGTTCCTGGACCACGGTTCGGCTCAGTGCGGGTTCTGCATTCCCGGCCAGCTGATGTCGGCCCACGGGCTGCTGCTGGAGAACCCCCACCCCACCGCCGACGACGTGCACGAGGCGCTGGCCGGCAACCTGTGCCGCTGCGCCGGGTATGAGCAGATCACCGAGGCGGTGCTCGCCGCGGCCGAGGAGGTGGCGCGATGACCGCTGAGGCAATCGGCTCCTCCTACGCCCGCACCGGCGGCCTGGAGAGAGTGACCGGCGCCCAGCAGTACGCCGCCGACATCAGGCTCAACGATGTCCTCCAGGTGAAGCTGGTCCATCTCGACGTTGCCCGGGCGCGGATTCTCTCCATCGACACCCGCGAAGCCGAGGCGGTGCCCGGCGTCCGGTGCGTGATGACCGCGGCCGATCTCCCCGATCCTATGCCGCGCTACGGCCCGCACGTCCAGGATCGCCCGGTTCTGGCCGTCGGCCAGGTGAACTTCCACGGCGAGTTCCTGGCGGCGGTGGCCGCCGAGACCAAGGAAGCCGCCGAGGAGGCGGCCCGCCGGGTCAAGGTGGAGTATGAGCTCCTGCCGGCGATCTTCACCGTGGACGCCGCTCTGGCCCCAGAGGCCTTCCTGGTGCAGGACCCGGCCATCCGGCGTCCCAACGATCCGCTGGCCCACACCAACAAGTTCTCCGAGCACCACTTCGGCTGGGGCGACGTGGAGGCGGCGGCCGCCGGCGCCGACCTGGTCGTTGAGAACACCTACGAGTACCCGATGGTGACCCAGTTCGCCATTGAGCCCCACGCCTGCCTCGCCGCCCCGGACGGCGACGGGGTGGTGGTGTGGAGCACCATCCAGCACCCCTTCCAGCTGCAGAAGATCCTGGCCAAGGCCCTTGGGCTGCCGCTCTCCAAGGTGCGGGTGATCGCTCCCGACCTGGGCGGCGGGTTCGGCGGCAAGCAGTGGCCCAACATCCAGCCCTTGCTGGCCTTCATGGCCCTCAAGCTGGGCCGCCCGGTGCGGCTGGTCCTGACTCTCGAGGAAGCCTTCCAGCAGGTGCGCCGCACCTCGGCCAAGGTGCACATCCGCACCGGAGTGAAGAGCGACGGCACCCTGGTCTTCGAAGACATCGTAAGCAACTTCCTGGTGGGTGCCTACGCCGACATCGCCGACCGGGTGGTGAGCAAGGGGAACTACCTGGCCGCCGGACCGTACAGGGTGCCGGCGGTGCGGATCGTCGCCCGCGGCATCCTCTCCAACACCCCGCCGGCCACCGCCATGCGCGGCTTCGGGGTTCCGGAGACCGCCTGGGCGCGGGAGATGAACCTGGACGACTGCGCCCTGGCGCTGGGCGTCGACCGCCTGGAGATCCGGCTGCGCAATCTGGCTCACTACCAGGACCAATTCGTCCCCGGCGACACCCCGGCCGACGGACGCTGGGAGCAGACGGTGCAGCGGGCGGCGGAGTTGATCGACTGGGGCCGGCCGCTGCCGCCCAACTGCGGCCGGGGCATCGCGGTAGCCGCCAAGTCCGGGCCCACCACCGGCCTGTCCTACTCCACGGTGCGGCTCCTGGCCGACGGCAGTGCGCTGGTGTTCTCGGGCACCAGCGACATGGGACAGGGCGCCCGAACCGTGTTCGCCCAGATCGCCGCGGAGGAGTTGGGCATCCCGGTAGAGAAGATATCGGTGGTCATGGGCGACACGTCGGTGGTTCCGTTCGATCAGCAGACCTCGGCCAGCCGGTCGACCGTCATCATGGGGACCGCGGTGCTCAATGCCTGCCGCGACGTTCAGGCTCAGGTGCGGGCCGCTGCGTCCGAGCTCTATGGGGTCGAAGAATCGGCCATCACAGTCGATCGCGGTGTGGTGCTGGTGACCGACGAGGAAGTGGCGCTGCCCGAGGTGGCCAAGGCGGCCCTGGCCAAGGCCGGCGGCGAGTACGTCGGCAACGGCATCGGGCGCAAGAGAGGCACGCCCGGCCATCCGCTCCAGGGCACGGCCACCTTCTTCGAGTTCAACTGCACCGCGATCGAGGTGCAGGTGGACCCCGACACCGGGGAGCTGACCGTGCTGCGCCACGTCACGGTGGGCGACACCGGAAAGTCGCTGAACCCCATGCAGGTGCGGGGGCAGGATGATGGGGCGGCCATCCAGGGCTTGGGTCACGCCATGATGGAGCACTACATCTTCGACGAGACCGGCCGGGTGCGGAACCTGGGGGCCATCGACTACCGCATCCCCACCAGCAAGGACTTGCCGCTGCGATTGATCAGCGAGCAGATCGAGAACGGAGACGGGCCCGGGCCCTACGGCGCCAAGGGGGTCAGTGAGGGGAGCATCCTATGCGTGGCCCCGGCGCTGGGGGCGGCAGTGCGCGACGCCATCGGCGTGGCCATCCGGGACCTGCCGCTGACGCCCGAGCGGGTCTGGCGAGCCATGAGAGATGGGAAATGATCGACAAGGGTGAGGTCGGGCCGGCGGGGGACGTCCCGCCCGCCAAGCTGGTCGAGGCGGCCCGGCTGGTGAAGCAGGGGAGGGGCTTCTCCCTCTCCGTGGGCCGGTTCCCCGGCATGCCGCTGTTCCCGGGGCATCCCCCGTTCCAGGTCGTGATGTACCGCACCCCGGAGGGCATCAGGGCCGCAAAGGAGCAGCCCTGGGGCCCGCCCAACGAGGTGGGGTTGGGCTACATGGCCGAGTACCAGATGGCCACGGCGCACTCCGGAGCGCACATCGACGCCCTGGCTCACATGACGGTCGGGGAGGACAACCACTGGTACGGCGGGGGCAACACCGCCGAGCACCTCACCGACAAGGGCCCCAGCTTCGGCGACGCCGAGAAGCTGCCGGCCTTCTTCACCCGCGGCGTGCTCCTCGACCCGCCGGCTTTCAGGGGCATCGACGCCCTGCCGGCGGGCGAGCCGGTGGGGGCGGACGAGCTACGGGCGATCGCCGCCGCCCAGAAGATCTCGGTCGGCAAGTGGGATGTGGTGCTCATCCGGACCGGGTACCTCAAGTACTGGCCCGACGGCGGCGAGATGGCGAAGCACAAGACGGCCGGCCCCGACCTGTCCGCGGCCGAGTGGCTGCTGGAGCGCGGCGTCATCGCCACCGGGACCGACACCGAGACCTACGAGGTGCAGCCGGCCCCCGACCGGGGCACCCCGGCCAACCCCCAGCCGGTCCACGTGCGGCTGCTGATCGAGAACGGCATCTACCTCATGGAGAGCCTCTATCTCGAGGAGCTGGCCCGGGAGCGGGTCTACGAGTTCCTCTTCGTGGCCCTGCCCCTGAAGATCCGGGGAGCGACGGGGTCGATGATCGATCCTCTCGCAGTGATCTGAGGCGATGCCGTGAGAGCCCTCGTCCTCACCGGCCCCGGCGAGTTCTCGGTGGAGGAGGTGCCCAATCCTTCCCCCGGCCCGGAGCAGGTGCTGTGCCGGGTGCGGGCGCTGTCCATCTGCGGCACCGATGCCCATCTGATCCGCGGCGACTACCCGGGCTTCTGGCCGCCGGCCTACCCCTTCATCCCGGGGCACGAATGGGCCGGCGATGTGGTGGAACTGGGACCGGGATCTGCCGGGCTGGGCTGGGCGGTGGGGGACCGGGTGGCGGGCACCTCCCACGACGCCTGCGGGCTCTGCCGGCGCTGCATCGAGGGTCGCTACAACCTCTGCGAGAACTACGGCAAGCCCGGGCTGCATCGCCAGTACGGCCATACCACCCAGGGAGCCTGCGCCGAGTACGTGGTGCACGGGGTAAAGGCGGTCTTCCGCCTGCCGGCGATGCTCGACTGGTGCCAGGGCGCGCTGCTCGACCCGGCCTCCATCGCCCTGCACACCGCCAACCGCGCCCGGGTTCAGCCGGGCGACGCCGTGGCCGTCATGGGCCCGGGTCCGCTGGGCCTCCTGGCGGCCGACGCCGCTCGGGCGCGCGGAGCGGGCCGGGTCATCGTGGTAGGGCGGGGCGATCGCCTGGCCAAGGCGGCGGCGCTGGGGCACGAAGTCGTCGACTACCGCGACGAGGACCCGGTGAGCACGGTGCGGGCGGCCACCGGCGGCATCGGCCCCGATGCGGTTCTCGACTGCGCCGGGGTCCCCGACTCTCTGCGCTGGGGCATCGCCATGGTGCGCAAGGGCGGGAGGTGCGTGGTCGTCGGGATCCCGGTGACGGATGTGGCCCTGTCTTTGCGCGACCTGGTGCTGTTCGAGAAGGAACTGCTGGGCTGCCGGGCCACCGCCGGAGAGATGGCCGATGTGATCCCGCTGGTGGTCGACGGCCGTATCCGGGTGCGGGAGTTGCACACCCACACCTTCCCTATGGCCGAGTTCGCCGCGGCGCTGCGCACGTTCAACGAGCGGATCGGTGGGGCCCTCAAGGTGATCGTCGAGCCCTGAGGCGGCGGCCCGGCTCAGCGGGGAGCGCTCGAGACGGAGGCGGCAGCCGCCCCTCGGCGCGGGGCCGAGGCTCGCGTTCCGGGACGTGAGATCGGGCCGGCGCGGGCTAGGCGGTGGGGGCGACCTCCGGGCGAGTCCGGCGGGTGGCCGCCGCCATGGCGGCGAAGAGCACGACCGCTGCCGCGACAGCGGCGACCGTCACGTAGACCATCATCTCCGGCCGGGTGTTTGGTTCGTCGCCGTAGAGGCGGCCCACGATCAGCGGCAGGATGGTCG
>JALOLI010000131.1 GCA_025456165.1 Acidimicrobiia bacterium
CCGATCTCGATCGTCACCCCGGGAGCCGCCAGGGCCCGGGCGCGGGCCACGGTCGCCGCCGCCGGCTCATAGCCGGGGGGCGAGGCGACCCGCAGGCTCACCCCGCACATCGCCCCGCCGAGCATCAGGGAGTGGCAGACGTTGTTCCCGTCGCCCAGGAAAGCCACGGTGGCCCCCGCCAGGGGCCGGGCCTCGGCCACCGTCTGGAGGTCCGCCAGCGCCTGGCAGGGGTGCTCCAGGTCGGACAGCAGGTTGATCACCGGAGCCGAAGCGTGCTCCGCCACCGTCACGAGGTCGCCGTGACGGAACACCCGGAAGGCGAGCACGTCCAGGTAGCGGTCCAGGGTTCGGGCCACGTCGGCCACCGACTCCCGCTTGCCCAGGCCCACCTCGTCCTGCTTCAACACCAGGGGCACCGCCCCCAGGTCCACGGTGGCCACCTCGCACGACACCCGGGTGCGCGTCGAGGGCTTCTCGAAGAAGAGGCCGACCTTGCGCCCGGCGAGGCGCCCGGCGACGCGGCCCGGTTCGGCCTTCACTGCGGCGGCGGTGGCCAGCACCTCCGCCAGGCCGGCCGCCCCCAGGTCGGTCACGCTCAGGAAGTCCATGCTCAGCCTCCTCGGAGCCGCCCGCCGAGCGCGGCGGCGACTCCCTCGGTGATGCGCTCCCGCACCGGCACGAGGTCCTCGTCGGTGAGGGTGCGCTGCGGGTCGCGGAACGTCAGCCGAACTGCCAGACTCTTCCTGCCGGCCGCCAGCGGCGCGCCCCGGAAGACGTCGAAGACCTCGACGCGCTCGAGCCGGGCGCCGGCGCCGTCGCGCACGGCCGCCAGGAGAGCGGCGGCGGGCACCTCCTCGGCCAGGTCGAAGGCCAGGTCGAACACCACGGGCGGATAGGGGCTTGGGACGGCGAACCCCCGGACGGGGGCCGGCGCCAGGAGGGCGTCCAGGTCGAAATCGCCCAGGGCCACCCGGCCGCTCAGGCCGAAGTGGGCGGCCACCGCCGGGTGCAGTTCACCCACCAGGCCGATCACCTCGTCGCCCACCAGGACCCTTCCGCAGCGCCCCGGGTGGAAGGGGGCCTCAGCCGCCTGCTCCAGGCGGTACTCCACGCCCAGCCCGGCGGCCAGCGCCTCCCAGATACCGACGGCGTCGCGGGCGTCGCGCTCGCCCGCCAATCCCTCCCCGCGCCACTCCGCCGTCCGGCCCGTGGCGGCGAAGGCCACCCGTTGCGGCTGCTCGGGGAGGTCCCCGGAAGACGGGAAGAAGACGCGGCCCAACTCGAAGACCAGGGCGTCCCCGCGGCCCCGGGCGGCGTTCGCCCGGAGCCCCTGGAGCAGGCCGGGGATGAGGCTGGTCCGCAGGAACGACTGCTCCTCGCTGAGTGGGTTGCGCACCCGCACCATGGAGCGCCGGGGATCGCCCTTCGGCAGCCCCAGGGCCTCGATCTCGCCCGGCCCCTGGAAGGAAAAGGTGAGGATCTCGAAGCCGCCGGCGCCCACCAGGGCCCGGCGCACCCGGCGGCGGCGCCGCTCCTCCACCGGCAGCCCCTCTCCGACCCCCTTGGGCAGCCGGGAGGGGAACTCGTCGTAGCCGTGGAGGCGGGCGATCTCCTCGACCAGGTCGGCCGGGCGGGTCACGTCGGGCCGGTAGGTGGGCACGGTCACCTGCCAGGGCCCCTCCCCCTCGACCCGGAAGCCGAGGCGGGTGAGCAGCTCGCCGATGCGCTCGGCGCCCAGTTCCATCCCGAGCAGGCGGGCCGCCTCCTGCCGGGGCAGGGGCACCACCGCGGGCTCGATGGGCGCCGGGTAGTGGTCGATGAAGCCCCCGGCCACCTCTCCCCCACCCAGGTCGGCCATGAGGCGCGCCGCCCGGGCGGAGACGATGGGCGGCAGCGCCGGATCCACCCCGCGCTCGAAGCGGGCCCCGGCTTCGCTGCGCAGGCCGTGTCGCTTCCCGCTCAGGAGAATCCCGGCAGCGGCGAAGTGGGCCACTTCCAGGAAGACCCGGGCCGTCTGGGGCCGCACCTCCGACGACTCCCCGCCCATGATGCCGGCCAGGGCCAGCGGCCCCTCCGGCGAGGCGATGAGCAGATCCTCGGGGTCGAGGCGCCGCTCCACCCCGTCGAGGGTGGCCAGCGTCTCCCCCGGAGCGGCCCGCCGCACCACCAGCGTCTCACCGGGGATGAGGTCCAGGTCGAAGGCGTGGATCGGCTGGCCCAGCTCCAGCATCACGTAGTTGGTGACGTCCACCACGTTGCTGATGGGCCGCACCCCGGCGTGGCGCAGGCGCAGCCGCATCCACAAAGGCGAGGGGCCGATGCTCAGCCCCCGCACCTCGCGCGCGGTGAAGCGAGGGCAGCGCTCCGGGTCCTCCACCAGGGCCCGCCCGGTGGTGGGGGCGCCGGTAGGCCCGACCTCGCCGGCCGGAGGGCGCAGCGGCACCCCGAAGCGCGCCGCCAGGTCCCGGGCCAGGCCGTAGATCGACATGGCGTCGGGCCGGTTCGAAGTCGTCGTCACCTCGAACAGCACATCGGGGAAAGGGAGGCAGGCGGCGAAGTCGGCTCCCACCGCGTACCCCTCCCCGAGCACCAGAATGCCGGCGGATTCCTCGGCCAGCCCGAGTTCGGCCTCCGAGCAGATCATCCCCCGCGAGAGCACCCCGCGGATCTCGCGCTCCCCCACCTGCAGGCCCCCCGCGAGCACCGCCCCCACGGTGGACAGCGGAACCACGGCGCCGGCGTCGAAGTTCCACGCCCCGCAGACCACCTCCTGCTCCCCCGACCCGGTGTCGAGGCGGGCCAGGCGCAGCTTGTCGGCCCGGGGATGGGGGCGCACCTCGAGGACCCGGGCCACCACCACCCCGGAGAACGGGGCCTCGAGCCGCCGCATCCCCTCGACCTCGTGCCCCAGGCCGGAGAGCGCCTGCGCCACCTCCTCCCCATCGTCGGGCAGGTCGGCGAACTCCTGCAGCCAGCGCAGCGAGATCATCGGAACTGCTCCAGCACCCGCAGGTCGGGATCGAAGAAGTAGCGCAGCTCGGGCACCCCGTAGCGGATCATCGCCAGGCGGTCGAGGCCCACCCCGAAGGCGAACCCGGAGACCGCCGTGGGGTCGTAGCCCACCGCCTCGAACACGTTGGGGTCCACCACCCCGCAGCCGAGCAGCTCGATCCACCCGCTGCCGCCGCAGACCCGGCAGCCCGACCCGTGGCAGGCGAAGCAGGTGGTGTGCATCTCGGCGGAGGGCTCGGTGAACGGGAAGAAGTGCGGCAGGAAGCGCACCTGCTGGCCCGGGCCGAAGAACTCCCGGGCGAAGTGGGCCAGCGTCCCCTTGAGATCGGCGAAGGTGACGTCGGTGTCCACCGCCAGCCCTTCGATCTGGTGGAAGACCGGGGTGTGGGTGGCATCCATGGTGTCGCGCCGGAACACCCGGCCCGGCGAGACCACGTACACCGGGGGCCGGTGCTGCTCCATGTAGCGCACCTGGACGGGCGAAGTCTGGGCCCGCAGCAGGACCCCTTCCGGGTCGGGCCCGTGATCGACGTAGAGAGTGTCGCTCTCCAGCCGGGCGGGATGGGTGGGCGGGGTGTTCAGGGCATCGAAGTGGTAGAACGCCGTCTCGACCTCGGGCCCGTCGGCGACGCTGTAGCCCAGCGCCACGAAGATGTCGGTCACCTCTTCCAGGATCTGCATCACCAGGTGGGCGGCTCCCGGCTTCGTCCCCCGGCCGGGCAGCGTGATGTCCAGGCGCTCCTGCTCCAGGCGCCCGGCTTCCTCGGCGGCCGCCACCAGGGACTTGCGCGCCGACAGGCGCTCGCCGAGCCGGGTCGCGATCTCGTTGATGCCCCGGCCCACCTCGCGCCGCCGGTCCTCGGGCAGGTCGCGAAGCCCGCGGCGCGCTTCGCCCACCGCCGAGGCGTTGCCCAGCACCTCTCGCTCGAGGGCGTCGATCTCGGCCGCGCTGCTCGCGGCTTCGAGGCGGCTCAGGGCCTCCTCCTCCACGGCGCGCAACCTCGCCAGGACGTCGTCCACGGCATCGCAGGTTAGTTGAGGGACCGGGCGGCATCGCCGACCTGGAGCCCGCCCCGCCTCAGTCGGCGGCGTCGGCCAGGGACTCGGCCAGCGACGGATGCACCAACAGGGTGCGCGCCAGGGCGTCGGTGCGCAGGCCCTCCTGCACGGCCAGGGCCAGGATCCCGATCATCTCGCTGGCATGGTGGCCCACCACCGTGCCCCCGAGCACCACCCGGGTGGCCGGGTCGCTCACCACCTTGACGAAGCCGCGCGGGGTGGCCTGGATGAGCGAGCGGGGGTTGGCCGCCAGGGGCACCTTGGTGATGCGCACCTTGCGCCCCTCGGCAGCGGCGTCCACTTCCTCCAGGCCCACCGAGGCGATCTCCGGTTCGGTGAAGATGGCCTGCGCCGCCTTGCGCAGGTCCACCGGCACGGCGGGGCGGCCGAGGGCGTGGCGCGCCGCGACCCGCCCCTGGGCGGTGGCCACCGACGACAGGGGCAACTGCCCGGTGATGTCCCCGGCGGCGTAGATCTGGGGGACGCTCGTCCGCTGGTAGTCGTCCACCGGCACGAAGCCGTGGCGGACGGCGACCCCGGCGGCCTCCAGGCCCAGCCCCGCGGTGTTGGGCTGGAGGCCTACTGCCAGGAGAGCGTGGGAGCCCCGCAGGGTGCGCCCGTCCTCGGTGACGACCACGGCTTCGCTCCCCTCGGCCCGGGCCGACACGGCGCGAGCCCCCTTGACCAGGCTCACCCCGCGCTCCAGGAAGTCCTCCTCCAGCACCGCGGCCACCTCGGCGTCCCGGTGGGGCAGCA
>JALOLI010000132.1 GCA_025456165.1 Acidimicrobiia bacterium
CACCTCCGGCGGCCTGAAGGTGGCCGTCGCTGACGGCCGCCTCGTCATCGAGAGCGAAGGCCGCTTCAGGAAGTTCCCCGAGCGCGTCGGCCAGCTGACGTTCAATGCCGAGCAGGCCCGGTCCCGGGGGCAGAAGGTGCTCTATGTGACCGAGAGGGCCGTGTTCGAACTCGGGCCCGACGGACCGATCCTCACCGAGGTGGCCCCCGGAGTCGACGTCGAGAAGGACATCCTCGCTCTGATGGACTTTTGGCCCCGCATCGCCGAGCCGCTGCAGGCCATGCCCCTCGGCGCCGGGCCGGCTTGAGAGGAGCGACCCGTTGATCCTGGACCTGGCCACGGCCCTCGCCATGATCGGCGCCGCCGAAGACCGCGCCCGACGCCGCGGCCTCGCCGTTTGCGTGGCCGTGGTCGACGGTGGGGGCAGCCTCGTCGCCCTGCACCGCATGGACGGGGCCTGCATTGCCACTGCCGATCTGGCCCGGGACAAGGCCTACTCGGCTCTAGCACTGAAGGAAGCCACCCATGAGATCCTGGCGAGGTGCCAGCCGGGGATGCCCCTGTTCGGGCTGCACCACTCCTGCGGCGGCCGCCTGGTCCTGCTCGGCGGTGGCCTGCCCGTCTACTCGAACGGCGATGTCATCGGCGGCGTGGGCGTCAGCGGGGCCCCGGACGAGGACGACATCGCCTGCGCCCGGGCGGCGGTGGCCGCCTTCGGCGCCGCGTGACATCGAGCCCGACAGGCTCGATCAGTCCGAGGCGCCGCTGAAGGGGATCCCGGGTACGCCGACGACGTTCTCGCTGACCCGCCAATCGGCATAGCCCCGATCCAGGAGCGCCGACCAGAACGCCTCCAGACGGTCGGCGTCCGCGAAGCGCCAGACCTGCACGCGCTCCTGGGTGGACTGCCCTCGCACCGAGTACTCCCCCAGGGACTCCGCCCCCTCGACGCCGGTGGCGGCGCCCCGCCATACCGCCTCGAGCCGGGCCCTCTCGGCGGCCTCCAGTTCGTACCAACCCGGTCGCGGCCGGTAGAAGTGCAGCCAAAGCATCACGACACCCGTCTCCTCAGATCGCTCAGCAGCCCGGCCCTGCCTATGAAGTGGCTCGAAGTGGTGAACATGAAGTCGCGCTGGGCTTCGTGGGCGCCCATGGCCCGGGTCAGGGTGGGCAGGTCGGGGCATTCCCAGAGCGCGGCGTGGTCCCAGCCGGATTCCGCCGACGTTCGGAAGCGCCCGAACAGGTCGATGCCCAGCGCCACGTCGAAGTCGAAGGCCACATCACACTCGGCGTCGTACGAGCGCCGCTCCTCCGGGCCGGCAGCATGCCAGGCGTCGTTCCAGTTCCACAGAGCGAGGAATCCGATGGCCGCCGCGTGAGGCCCGGCCCCCGGAGCAGGAGGCAGGTCGCGCGGCCCGACGAGCCACATCGTGTCTTCGAAGAGGTGCCCCCACCCCGCTTGGTACAGAAGCGAAATCCCCTCGTGGGCGGCACCCATGCCGGGAGCCTCGAAGAGGCCGAACACATCGCAGGCCTGGAAGGCGGCGGCCCGGTAGCAGCGCGGACTCCCCGTGACGGGGCGCCCTGCTGCGGCGTGGGGGTCGAGCACCCAGCCCTCTGCGGCGAGACGCCCAGCCTGCTGCTCCACCGCTTCTGCCGCCGCCGCAGAATCCGGCCACCCGAGCCTGGCGATGAAGACGACGCCCGCGCTCACGGCGCCAGCCTCCGGCGCAGGGCGCGCACCCGGTCCATCAACGCCTGCACCCGGGCCGGGTCCACCG
This sequence comes from Acidimicrobiia bacterium, assembly GCA_025456165.1. The sequence goes on from JALOLI010000132.1 coordinate 1,782, forward strand.
GGTTCCACCACACCCCGTCGTGCTTCAGCCACGATCCGATGATGGCCCCATCGGCCACAGCCAGCAGATCGTCCACCGAGTCCGCCGAGAACCCGGAGCCGATCAGCACGGGGAGGACGGTCCCCTCCTGCACGGCCCCTATCTCCTCGACAGGGGTCGGTGACCCGGTGCGCTGGCCGGAGGCGATGACCACGTCGGCATCGAAGAACTCGGCGTCCCGGGCCTGCTCCGGGATGCTGCGATCGGCGGTGAGGGCGTGGGCCCCGAACTTGACGTGGACGTCGGCGAAGATGCGCACTTCCTTCGCCCGGAGGGCAGACCGGTAACGCAGAGCGGCCCCGGCATCCCCGCTGATCAGCCCCTCGTTGGCCACGTAGGCATTCACGAACTGGTTGACCCGCACCCAGGAGGCCCCCACCGCCTTGGCCACAGCTAGGCCGGCCACAGCGCCGTTGGCTACGCAGGTGATCCCCAGTGGGAGCGGCACGGCGTCGCGGACCCGCAGGCAGGCGCAGGCGAGGGCGGCCACGGTCTCCGGCCCTATGTTCTCAGGCCGAGCGAACGGCAGATCGGAGGCGTTCTCGACGATGATCCCGTCGATCCCGCCTTCGGCCATAGTCAGTGCGTCGCGGACCCCGCGGCGATACACCTCCTCGACATCCTCACCCTCGTAGCGCGGTGCCCCGGGCAGAGGACCGAGATGCACCACCCCGATCACCGGCTTGGGGACGGCGAAGATCTCGGCGAGGGCGTTGGGCTTGGGCGGGATGACCGGCTGGGTCATGACTCACCTTCCATGGTTTGCAGGGCCTGCTCGATCTCCCCGGGAGTGGGCACGGCTCCGCGCGGCCCGAGGCCGCGGCACGACAGCGACGCCGCCGCCACCGCGAACCTCGCTGCAGCCGGAGCGTCTGTACCACCGGTGCGCGCCCGGGCATAGGCCCCGGCGAACATGTCCCCCGCGCCGGTGGTGTCGACGACCTCGACACGGGGCGGCCGAATCACCCACCGCTGCTCCCCCACGGCGCAGGCCGCACCCGCGGCTCCGCCGGTGAGCACGACGACCCGGGCACCCCAGGCCTGCAGCGCGGCAACTGCCTGGTCGGCGCCGCCGAACAGGGCGGCGGAGTGTTCGTTGACGATCACCGTGTCCATCATCGCGACGAGGCCCTGCATGCGGCTCACGTCCCCATCCGGGATGGAAGCCGGCTCGAGGTCCAGCGACGCCGGCACGCCCGGCAGGAAGGCAGCCACGGCCGTGGCTGCCCCCGGGTCGTAAGCCACCATATGCAGCCAATCCGGACGCGGAAATGCGGCGCCCACAACCTGAGAGGCGTCGGGGAACATGCCCGCCGTGGGAGCCAGCACGATGCGCTTCTCCCCCGAGGGATCGGTCATGATCACCGCCAGGGGCGTGGCGGTGGCGGCATCCACCCGGCACAACCCCAGGTTCAGGGGGTATGCCCCCAGCCGCCGAGCCGCCCGCGCACCGAACTCATCCCCTCCAAACCGGCCGGCAAACCAGACCTCGGCGCCGAGCAGGGCCGCCGCCACCGCCGTATTGGCCCCGACCCCACCCACGTCGGAAGCCGTGTCCCCGGTGAAGACCTTCTCGTCCGGCCCGGGGAAACGGTCGACCCCGAAGAAGAGATCCCAGCCGACATCGCCGGCGACCAGGATCACGACCGGCGCCGCGTCCGGTTCGGGCCAGGCGGCTCCATGGTTGCCTCCGGGCTCAGGCCCCGGTAGAGGCTCCCGGCCGGTAGCCGATGCGCTTGCCGGTCTCCGGGTCGAAGAAGTGGAACTTGGCCGTGTCCACCACCAGGCGGGCGGCGCTCCCCGGCGGCATGGCTACGTCGGAGGACACCCGGGAGGAGAACTTGGTCTCGTGGCCCAATGACGCAGCATCGGCCTTGATGTCGGCCAGCAGCTCTTCGATCTCGGGAGTCACCACCGGCGGCACCGGCACCATGTAGTGCACGAAGGTCTCCGAGCCGAGCACCTCGGCCACGTCGACCTTGACCTCCATGATCCGGTCGGCCGCCTCGCCGGCGATGCGAGCGTCCTCGAAGTCCCCGGGGCGGATGCCGATGACCAGGTCCTTGCCCATGAACCCCTCCAGGCCGGAGTGCCGTTCCAGGGCCTTCCGGTCCACCTTCAACCGATGCGGGCCGAAAACGGCGAACACCTCGCCGCCCGACCCCTCCAGGTGCCCGTTGACCATGTTCATCGCCGGGCTGCCGATGAAGCCGGCAACGAAGAGGTTCGCCGGGTTGTAGAACAGCTCCGACGGCGGCGCCACCTGCTGCAGGTTGTCGGGCCGCTTGGCCGTCACCGCCTTGAGCACCGCCACCCGATGCCCCAACGTCATCGCCTCCACCTGGTCGTGGGTCACATACACCGTGGTGGTCTTCAGCCGGGAGTGCAGACGGCCCAACTCGGTGCGCATCTGCACCCGCAGCTTGGCGTCCAGGTTCGACAGCGGCTCATCCATCAAGAACGCCTTCGGCTCCCGCACGATGGCCCGGCCCATCGCCACCCGCTGCCGCTGACCACCCGAAAGCGCCTTCGGCTTGCGGGCGAGGAAGTCGGTGATTTCCAGCACGGAGGCGGCCTCTCCAACCCGCCGCTTGATCTCGTCTTTGTCCATCTTGCGCAGCTTCAACCCGAAAGCCATGTTGTCGTACACCGACATGTGCGGGTACAGGGCATAGTTCTGGAAGACCATGGCGATGTCGCGGTCCTTCGCCGGCATGTCGTTCACCAGCGTGCCGCCGATGTGGATCTTCCCCTCGGAGATCTCCTCCAGGCCGGCGATCATCCGCAGCACCGTCGACTTGCCACATCCCGACGGGCCCACCAGGACCAGGAACTCGCCGTCGAAGATGGTCAGGTTCACATCACCCACCGCCCGGGTCCCATCCGGATAGATCTTTCCCAGGCTCTCCAAGACGATCTCGGCCACGGCGCCTCCCATACCCGCTGGTGACACTGCAGCCTACCAAAGTCGGCCTGCCCGCAGGCGGCCGTTTCCC
>JALOLI010000133.1 GCA_025456165.1 Acidimicrobiia bacterium
GAGACCCCCTGGAAGCCGGCCACGATGACGACGTCGCCCTTGTCGAGGTGATCCTTGACCCGGAAGGCCCGGACCTCTTCGATCTCGGCGCGGCCGTGGACGGTGTTGGTGATGATGCCGGCCTGCGACCCGGTGAGGCTCACCGCCTCCACCCCCTGGTCGCGGATGGCCATGGCCAGGAGGGCCATGGAGATGCGCTCCCCCGCGGTCAGCAGCATGTCCATCTCCCGGGGGTGGTCGTTGGGGCTGACCTGGCGGGAGAGATCGACGAACTGATCGGTGGTGTGCCCCATGGCCGAAACGATCACCACCACGTCGTTGCCGGCCAGGCGGGTGCGGGCGACGCGACGGGCCACGGCGCGGATCCGGTCGGCGTCGCCCACCGAGGTGCCGCCGTACTTCTGGACGATGACCGCCATAGGCCGGAGAGTGTACCGACGGCCCCCTATAGTGCCCGGGCCATGCCCAAGCGATCTCTGCCCGTCATCCTCCTCGCCCTGGCCCTCCTCGCCGCCGCCTGCGGCGGCGACGACGCCACCACAACCACCTCGGCCCCCGGTGGCGGCCCGGCCGTCGACACGCCCGAGTACCAGGCCTTTCGAGCCCAGGCCACGGCGTGCGGCGCCGCCGCACCGGCCGCGGCCACTGCCATGCAGTTCGAGGCCGCCGGCGACGCCGGCATCGACAGCGTGGTCCGGGTCGTGCTCCACACCTCGTGCGGAGATGTCACCCTGGAGCTCGACCCCGCCCTCGCCCCCGAGACCGTCAACTCCTTCGTGTTCCTGGCGCAACAGGGCTACTTCGACGGCACGGTCTCCCATCGCGTCGTGCCCGGGTTCGTGTTCCAGGCCGGCGACCCCACCGCCACCGGCCGCGGCGATCCCGGCTACAGCCTCCCCGACGAATTCCCCGCTGCCGGGTTCGCCTATGCCCGGGGCGTGGTCGCCATGGCCAACAGCGGCGTCCCCGAGAGCGGGGGCAGCCAGTTCTTCATCGCCCTCGACGACATCGGACTGGCCCCCAACTACACCGTCTTCGGCCGGGTGGTCGACGGCTTCGACACCCTCGAGCGCATCGCCGCGGTGCCCATGGCGCCCAGCCCGCCCGACCCGGTCCCGAGCCGTCCGCTGGAGACCATCTACCTGGAGAGGGTCGAGATCCTCGGCGACTGAGGTGGCCGTCGACCTCCACACTCACAGCACTCGCTCCGACGGCACGGATGCCCCGGCCGAGCTCGTGCGACTGGCCCTCGCCACCGGACTCACCACCCTGGCTCTCACCGACCACGACACCCTCGAGGGCGTCCCCGAGGCCCGGGCGGCGGCCGGGACCTCCCTCGCCCTCATCCCCGGAGTGGAGCTGTCGGTCGACTGGGAAGCGGGCCCGGCCCACTTCCTCGCCTATTGGATCGAACCCGGCGAGGGACCCCTCCAGGACCGTCTCGCCGAACTGGCCGAGGGGCGGGCCCGGCGCAACGCCGAGATCCTGGCCGCCCTGGCCGGCCTGGGGTGCGACCTGTCCGGCGAGGAACTGCGCTCCGGCCCGGGCGTGGTGGGCCGCCCGCACATCGCCGCAGCACTGGTGCGCCGGGGGCACGTGCCCGACATGCCGGCGGCCTTCGAGCTGTACCTGGCCCGGGGGCGGCCCGCCTACCGGCCCCGGCTCCGCCTCACCGCCGCCGAGGCGGTGGTGCTGGCGAGGCGCTCCGGTGGGGCGGTCGTCCTGGCGCACCCCCACACCGTCGCTGCCGGGGCGGAGGCCTACGCCCATGCCCTCGAGGCCTTCGCTGCTCTGGGCGGAGCGGGAGTCGAGTGCCGCTACCCCGATTACCCGCCGGACCTGGTGGCCCACCTCGAGGCGATGACCCGGCGCCTCGGCATGGCTCCCACCGGAGGCTCCGACTACCACGGGGCTCATCGCCCCGGGATCTCGCTGGGTACGGGGCGCGGCGACCTCCTCATACCCGACTCCGCGGTCGCTGAATTGCGCTTGCGGGCCGGCATCTGACCGATCCCCGGCGAGCGGCCCCGCCCGGGCCGGCCCTTCAGTCGGCCCCGGGCCTGCCGATATCCCACCTGGAATGACCAGCCCGGCAGAGCCGTCCCGAGCCTCACCGGCCGCGCCCGTCGAGTACACCGAGATCCGGCGCAGCCTGCGACTGGGTCGCGCCGCCCTGTGCGGCGTGCTCCTCGCGGCCGCGGCTGCCGGGTGGGCAACGGGCATCCCGGGCAGCGCCGTCAAGGCCCTGGCGGCCGGCCTGGTCATGATCCATGCCCTGGTCGACCGGTTCCACTCCCCCTTGCCCGCCCTGGCGATCACCGCCGCGGCCCTCACCGCCACGGCCGGCACGCCGGGGTACGTTGCCGGCCCCCTTGCGGCCCTGGCCGGGTGCGTGCTGGCCGCCTCGTTCGTCGTGCTTCCCGCCCGGCAGGCGGTGGTGCCGGCGCTGATGCTGGGTGCCGGCACCGCTCTCCATCTCTACCTGCTCTCTCCATCGCCGGCTCACAGCACGGCCGCGGCCCTCCTCGCCGGGGTCGAGGCGGCGTCCTACCTGGTTGCGGTCACCCTCGGGGGCATGGCGGCCTCGCGGGCAGTCCGCCGCGCCCGGCAGCGCCAAGCGGAAGCCCTCGAAGGGGAGCAACGGACGGCTCAGATGAAGAACGAGTTCGTCTCGATGATCAGCCACGAACTGCGCACCCCGTTGACCAACATCGCCGGGTTCGCCATGGCGCTGCGCGAGTCGTGGCGCACCTTCGACCCGGCCGAGGTGGACGAGTTCCTCGAAGTCGTGTGTCACGAAGCCGAGCACCTGCGCGCCCTGGTGGACGACATCCTTGTTGTCCCCCGCCTCGAGGCCGACCGACTCCTCGTCGAACCGGCCGCCTTCCCCCTCCGCCCGGCCGCCTTCCGCATCGCCGGCCTGGTCTTCCCGGCCGGCGGCAACAAGTCGGTTTCGGTGTCCGTGGGGGGCAGCGCCATCGTCTGGGCAGATCCCAACCGGGTGGAGCAGGTGCTGCGCAACCTGCTGGAGAACGCCGCCCGCTACGGAGGAAGCCAGGTCAGCGTGGAGGCAGCCCTCCTCGGCACCGAGTGGATCGTGACCGTGGCCGACGACGGCCCGGGCGTCGCCGCCGACGACCGCCAGCGGATCTTCGGCGCCTTCGAGCAGGCCGGCAACAACCGGAACGTAGGACAGGGCCTGGGCCTGGGGCTCACGGTGAGCCGGGTCCTGGTCGAGGCGATGGGCGGGCGCATCTGGTACGAGCCGGGCTTCCCCACCGGCGCCCGGTTCTGCTTCGCCCTGCCCGCGGCCGAGTCGCGACAGGGGGCTCCCGCAACCGCCTCGGTCTAGGGAGCCGGATCCGAAGACGGCGGCACCGGCCGGCGCCGATGCCGACCCGGTGCAGGCTCCGGCCGGCCCGCCGCCGCCCACGCATCGAGAGCCACCGACGGGGCCCCACTCGCTGCCGTCTCCTCCGCCACCCGGGCCTCGACGACGGCGAGCACCGCCGCCACCTCCTCGGGGGTGAGGGCCGGCTCCCGCCGCCTCGGGCTCATGCGATCTCCACCAGTTCGGTCAGCGTCCCCCCGAAGGCGCGCGGGTGGACGAAGGCGATGCGCGCCCCTCCGCCGCCGCGGCGGGGGGCCCGGTCGATCAACTCCGCCCCCTCGGCCTCCAGATGAGCGAGGGCGGCGTCGAGGTCGGGCACGGCGAAGGCGATGTGGTGCAGGCCCTCGCCGCGCCGCTCCAGGAAGCGGGCCACTGGGCTGTCGGGGCGCTGCGGCGCCAGCAGTTGAACCTGAGAGCCGCCCACGAGGAGCATCGCCTCCTCGACCCCGTCGGCCTCGACGACCTCCCGTGAGACCGGGGTCGCACCGTAGAGGCGGCGAAACCGCTCCAGCGCCTCGTCCAGGTCGCGGACCGCCAGCGCCACGTGGTCCAGGTTGAGCAGCAGCATGCCTCTCCCTCGATCCGGGCCGCGCAGGTTACCGGGGCCCGCCGGCCGAGCGGCGGCCGCGAACCACTCCGGCCCCGGCGCCGGCGGGCTTCGCCGCCGGTAGCCTGGGCCCGACACCGACAGGAGGCTCCATGGGTTCCGTCGTTTGCTCCATCGCCCGCACCCCCCTCGGCCGTTTCGGCGGCGCCTTCGCCGCCCTGCCCGCGGTACGACTGGGCGGGGTGGCCATCGCCGCCGCCCTCGAGCGAGCCGGGCTCGCCCCCGACCGGGTGGACGAGGTGTACTTCGGCCACGTCATCCAGGCCGGGGCCGGGCAGATCACCGCTCGCCAGGCGGCGGTGCACGGCGGCATCCCCATGTCGGTGCCCGCCACCACCATCAACAAGGTGTGCCTGTCGGGCATGACGGCCATCGCCCTGGCCGACAAGGACATCCGCCTCGGCGAGGCCACCTTCGTGGTGGCTGGGGGCATGGAGTCGATGGACCTGGCCCCCTACGCCTTCCCCGCCGGCCGCACCGGCGCCCGCATGGGCCAGAGCCCCATGGTGGACCTCATGGAGCACGACGGCCTGTTCTGTGCCTTCGACAAGTGCCTCATGGGCGCCACCTCGGACAAGCGCAACGCCGAATTGGGCATCGGCCGCGCCGAGCAGGACGAGTGGGCCGCCGCCAGCCACCAGTTGGCCGCCGCCGCGGCCGCCGCCGGAGGCTTCGACGCCGAGATCGCCCCGGTCGCCGTGCCGCAGCGCAAGGGAGACCCGGTGATCGTCCGCGCCGACGAGGGCATCCGCCCCGATTCGACGGCGGCCGCCCTGGGCAACCTGCGGCCCGCCTTCGCCAAGGAGGGACGATCACCGCCGGGAACGCCTCCCAGATCTCCAACGGCGCCGCCGCCCTGGTGATCGCCGACCGGGCCGCCGCCGAGGCGGCGGGCCTGCCCATCCTCGCCGAGATCGTCGCCTACGGACAGGCCGCCGGCCCCGATGCCACCCTCCACGAGAGGCCCGCCCAGGCCCTGGAGAAGGCCCTGGCCCGGGCCGGCCTCGGCGTGGGCGACCTCGACCTCGTGGAGTTCAATGAGGCCTTCGCCGCCGTGGCCCTCTGGTCGGCCCGCCTGCTGGGGATCCCCCGGGAGAAGGTCAACGTCCACGGCGGGGCGGTGGCCCTGGGCC
>JALOLI010000134.1 GCA_025456165.1 Acidimicrobiia bacterium
GCCCGCGGCCTCAACGCCCGGGGCTTCCTGGTTTCGCTGGACCACCTGGGGGAGCACGTCACCGACCTGCGCCTCGCCGCCCAGGCCCGCGACGGCTACTTGGAGGCCATCGACCGCATCGCCGCCGAGAGCCTGGAGGCCAACATCTCGGTGAAGCTGACCCAGCTGGGGCTGGGGCGGGACGATGCCTTCGCCGAGGAGTCATTGCGCGCCCTGGCCGCAAGGGCCGCGGCGGCGGGCACCACAGTCACGGTGGACATGGAGGAGAGCGCCCTCACCCAGGTGACCGTCGACCTCTACTGCCGGGTCCAGGCAGACCACGGGAACCTGGGCCTGGCGCTGCAGGCTTACCTGCACCGCACCCCGGCCGACCTGGCCCGGGTCATGCCCCTCGGTGGCCACCTGCGCCTCTGCAAGGGCGGCGATCGCAGGTGGACGAGGCCTTCCGCTCGCTGCTGCGAGACCTCATGGCCTGCGAGGGCATCCGCCCCGCGGTGGCCACTCACGACGATCGCCTGGTGGCGGAGGCCGGCGAGCTGGCCCGGGCGCGGCGGCAGCCCTTCGAGTTCCAGATGCTCTACGGCATTCGCGGCTCGCTGCAGGCCGACCTCGTGAAGGCCGGCTTCCCGCTGCGGGTGTACGTCCCCTACGGGGCGTCCTGGTATCCCTACCTCACCCGGCGGATGGCCGAGCGGCCGTCCAACCTCTGGTTCTTCGCGCGGGCTCTGTTCGGCCGCTGAGGGAGGGGCCGGACGGGGGCGCCCTGCCAGGCGAGGCGCCGGTCGAGCAGGTCGATGAGCACCCGGGCATTGGGCACTCGCCCGAGGGGGAGGCACAGAGGGCGCCGCCGGCCTTTCACCTCCAGCGCCAGCCTGCCGCGGGCCAGACGGTGTGCTCCGATCTCGTCGAGATCTACGTACCGTGAGGGCAGGTACCGCACCACCAGGGCGTGGGGCTCCAGGGTGACGCGGCCGAAGCGCACGGGTCGGCCGGCCCGCAGGAGGGCCACCGATCGGTCGAAGAGGTGCGGCAGGGTGTGCTCGGCGAGGACCTTCCCCAGGTCGGCGTCGGCGCCCAACGCGGTGCCGGCATCCACCCGGCGTCCGCAGACCTCGAAGCGGTACTCGTAGCGCCCCAAGGGGCCGCGTCGGCCGCAGATCCCGGCCGGGGTGGAGTAGATGGTGTCGACCTGATCCCAGCGCGCTCGCAGGAACTCGGTCGAGGTGCGGTAGTCGAACCAGGTGGAGTGGACCTCCAGGGAGCGCCCGGAGACGCGCAGGATGACCCACGAGATCAGCAGCGAAGCCACGGTGTAGGCCGCAGCGGCGTTGGTCATCCAGGTGCCCCGCCACCCCCCGTCTGCCGCCACGGTGAGGGCGGCCCCGGTCATGGTGAGCGCGTTCAGGGCACTCAGCGCGGCGATGAGACGCCGCGGCGACCGGTAGGCCGCCAGGAGGGCCTCGGGTTCCACCAGGCCCTTATCGACACCCCACCGGGCCCGCCTTGAGGGCCGGTTCCATCCTCGAGCCCCCATCTAGAGTGTCCGCCATGAGTCGCCGCTTGCTTCTCTCCCTCGCCCTGATCGGCTTGCTCGTCCTCGTGGCCGTACCGGCCGGGGCCCAGACCCCCGACCAGGTGGCGGCCCGAGTGCGGGACTACGGGTACTGGATCGACCCGGGCCTTCCTGCCGACCCGAACCGCATCTCGGCCGCCGTTTCCCGGGCGGGGAACGCCGGGGTGCGCCTGGCCGTGGTGCTCCTGGAGGACGACCCTTCGGGCGGGGCGACCACCTTCGCCGATGCCGTGCTCGACCGGATCGGAGACGGATCGGTGCTGGTGCTGTCGGCTTCGAGCGAGGGCATGGCCTCGCTCGACTTCGACCAGTCCCGGGTGGAGGCCGCTCTCGACGCCGGGTTTGCCGCGGGCGGGGGTGACGTCGGCTACGTCGATGCCGTCGTCGCGACCCTGATCGGGGTGCCGGTGGACGACGGCGGCGAAGGGGCGGCCGACGGTGGGGGCGGGGGCAGCAAGACCGGCCTCATCGTGATCCTCGTGCTGGTCGGGGGACTCGTCCTCCTGGTGGTGTGGGCGGTGCGCCGCCAGTCGAAGAGCGCCGCCCAGAGCAAGGCGCGCGCCATCGAGGAGGCCCGCAAGGAGATCAAGTCCCAGCTCGATGCCATGGCCAACACCATCCTCGAGATCACCGACAAGGTCTCGCTGTCGGAGACCCGCGAAGACAACCGGTACCTCGAGCAAGCGGGGGTAGCGTTCACTGCGGCCTCGGAGGGCTACGAGGCGGCGAGCGACCTGGCCCGCCTGGAGGAGATCTCCGATCGGCTCGACGAGGCTCGCTGGCAGCTCGATGCCGCCGCCGCCCTGGCGGAGGGCAAGCCCGAGCCTCCCCGGCCCGCCAAGGAGGAGCGGCACGCCTGCTTCTTCGACCCGACCCACAGCGGGCCGTTCGAGGAAGCGGAGGTGCGCACCGCCGCCGGCGCCAAGACGGTGCGGGTGTGCGCCGCCGACGCCGCCAAGCTGCGGCGCGGCGAACAGCCCCAGCCTCGGATGATCGAGGTCGAGGGCCGGCAGGTCCCGGCCCCGTCGGCTCCGCGTTCCTACGGGGGCGGAGGCTTCTCCTGGCTGGAGGTGTTCGCCGTGATCGTGGGCGGCATGGGCTCGGCTCGCTCTTACGACTGGGGCTCGCGGCCCACCTCGGGGGGATGGGGCTCGGGCTCCGGCTGGGGGTCGGGCTCGGGGACGGCCCACTTCCCCTCGGGCGGCGGGGGCTCCACCCCGCGGATCCGGACCCGGGTGCGGGCGGGACGCACGCGCTCGCGGCGGCGCTGAGCGGGTGCGCCAATAGGCCGTCGCCCCTCGCCGGATACCGGCCGACGGGCGGGCGGCATCCGGCCCGGAGACGGACTGATTCGCGTACCCCCTAGCCGGGCCGGCGGCGGCGCCGTTTTTCTGGGGGTTCGCCTCCGGCCGGGGGGCCCATGCACAGGCCGGCGGTCTCTCCCTACACTGTGCGCACCCCCGAACCAAAGGACGGACATGGGTTTCTTCAAGCGCCTCTGGGGCTACATCAAGGCCCTCTTCCGCAGCAAGGCGGAGGGGATGATGGACCCCGAGATCGAGATCGAGCAGGCCATCACAGAGGCCCGCAAGCGCGATCAGGAGCTGCGCACCCAGGCGGCGCGGGTCGTGGCGCACCGCACCCAACTGGAGAGCCAGATCGAGCGCGCCGCCGAGCAGGCGGGCGAGGCGCGGGAGATGGCCAAGCAGGCGCTGCTCAAGGCCCAGCAGGCCACCGGTGCCGGTGACGCCGCCGGGGCCGACAAGTGGACCAAGGCCGCCCAGGGTGTGGCCATGCGCCTCCAGGCCGCCGAGAACAACCTGACCTCCCTCAAAGGCCAGTACGAGACGGCCTCTACTCAGGCGGAATCCGCCAAGACGGCGGTGCAGCAGAACGCCATGCGCCTCCAGGAGCTGGCGGCCAAGCGGATGGAGCTGCTCGGCTCCCTGCAGCAGGCCAAGATGCAGGAGTCGGTCAACAAGGCCATGGAGTCGATGTCGGCCACCTTCGACGACGAGTCGGTCAGCCTCGACAAGGTGGAGGACAAGATCGAAGCGCGCCGCGCCGAGGCCATGGCCCGGGCCGAGTTGAGATGGAACTGCGCGAGACCATCTCCGTGGCCCAGGCCGACGCCAAGCTCGAAGAACTGAAGAAGGAACTGGGCATCACCGGCTGACGCCCCCTTTGCTTAGCCCGGTTGCCGCCTCTCCCGGCCCAACGGCCGGGAGAGGCGCGTAGGCCGCCGCTAGGCGGCCGGAGCGGTGAGGGCAAAGAGCAGCCAGAACTGCGTCGCGCTCTTGCCCTCCCCCTGACCCCCTCCCGGCAAAGCCGGGAGGGGGATGAAGGCCGGACGGCCCGGCTCCTCGCTCTCCCTACCATCTCCCGATGCTCGGCCGTCCTTCCTTCCGCCGGGGCCTGCGCGACGGGGTCGTGCTCTTCCTCGCAGTGGGCGCCTTTGGGGTCGCCTACGGGGTGCTGGGAGTGCAGGCCGGACTGGCTCCGTGGCTGGTGATCCTCGCCTCGGCGGTCGTGGTCTCGGGGGCGGCGCAGTTCGCCTGGGTGAGCCTGGCCGGCGCCGGTGCCGGGCCGGCCCTGGTGGCGGCGTCCGGCCTGGCCCTTCGCCACATCCCCATGTCGGCACGGGTGGCCGGTCTGATCGGGCCGCGCCCTCTTGGCGTGCGCCTCGCCCTGGGCTGGGTGCTGGTGGACGAGACCTTCGGCCTCACCGTGACCGCCGCCCGCCGGGGGGAGGCCGATCTGGTGGCCTACAAGGCGGCGGTGGACCTGCTGCTCTTCTCCGGGTGGGTGGCGGGGACGGCGGTCGGCGTCGCCCTCGGCGGGCAGTTCGACCCGGCGGCCTGGGGCGCCGACGTGTTCTTCGCTGTTCTCTTCGTGGGCCTGGCGGCGCCGCTGGTGCGAGGGCGCTGGGACCTGGTGGTGGTGGCCCTGGCCATCGGGGCCACCTTCGCCGCCACCGTGCTGCCCGAGGCCTGGCGCATCACGGCGGCCGCGGCCGGGGCAGCGGCAATCGGGGCGGTGCTGCCCGATGACTGACCTCCTCGTCGTCCTGGGGATGGCCGCCGTGACCTACGGCTGCCGGGTGGTCTTCCTGGCCCGGCCCGGCCGGGCACCCTCCGGGCGCCTCGCCCTGTTCCTGGAACGGTTTCCCCTGGCGCTCTTCGTGGCGCTGGCGGCGGCGACCCTGCTGGTGCCCGGCGAGTTGAGCGATCCCATGCCCGGCTATGCCGCCCTCGGAGGAGCCGTGGCCGGGGGGGCGGTCACCCGGAGGTCGCTGCCGGGGGTCCTCGCCGGCGGGATAGCCGCCTACTGGCTGGCCCGGTGGCTGGCGGGCTGAAGCCGGGGGGCGAACGGGGTGACGAAGGCGCGCCGCCGCCCGGGCCTAGCCGGGGAGGGGCCGTCGGCCCCGGCGGAATCCCGACCTTCGACCGGGTGAAGCGTGGTTAACACTCCTATAGACTCGGGAGCAGCTCGAGGGAAAGGTCGTATGGACAAGCGCCGCCTCACCGTTTCCCGTCTGCTGCTGGGCCTGGCGATCGCCATGCCGGTGATCACCCTGGGCTTCTGGGGGTTGAGCCTCCTGCCGGACGAGCCCGAGTTCTCCATCGGCCGGCACGTCTTCGGCAACATCCCCGAAGCGCTGATCATCCTGTTCTACGTCGGGGTTGGCCTGGCCATGGGAGTGGCCGCCTACCTGTTCTCCCTCCGGGCCCGCAACTGGGAACGGGGGGCCAAGGAGCGCCGCCTGGGCTTGTGGGGCCGCCGCGCCAAGGAGTTCCTGCGCGGCGTGACCATGGCCTCGGTGCTGGAGGACCGGGTGGCCGGGGTGTTCCACGCCATGGTCTTCTACGGGTTCGTAGTGCTCTTCCTGGGCACGGCCACCCTGGAACTGGATCACCTGCTCCCCAACAACCTCAAGTACCTCGAGGGCGGCTTCTACCAGGGCTTCTCGTTCGTGACGGACGTCGCGGCGCTGGTGTTCATCGCCGGGGTGGCCGGAGCGGCGGCGCGTCGCTACCTGTTCCCCCCGCTGCGGCTGCGCACCAAGACCAAGCCCGAGGATGCCTGGATCCTGCTGCTGCTGTTCCTCATCGGCGTCACCGGCCTGCTCACCGAGGCCGCCCGCCTGAGCCTCGAAGGGCGGCCGAACTACGAGGTGTGGTCGTTCGCCGGCTGGTACCTCTCCTACCTGTTCCCCGCCGACGCCGCCCGGGTGGCCCACCAGGTCGTCTGGATCGCCCACGCCGTGTCCTTCGGCGCCTTCGCCGTGGTGCTGCCGGTGACCAAGCTGCGGCACATGCTGACTTCGCCGGTCAACATGGCCTTGTCGCCCCGCAGCCGGCCCAAGGGAGCGATGCGGGAGATGCCCAACCTGCTCGAGGCCACCGACATCGAGACGGTGGGGGCTTCCAAGGTGGGGGAGTTCACCTGGAAGCAGCTGTACGACACCGACGCCTGCACCATCTGCGGCCGCTGCACCTCGGTGTGCCCGGCGAACCACACCGGCAAGCCGCTCGACCCGCGGGAGATCGTGCTCAAGCTGGGCGAGGTCATGTCCCGTTCCGGCTCGCCGGCCGTCTCCCCGCCGGTGGGGGTCGACGCCGCGATCACCGTCACTTCGGACTCGGTGTTCGAGCGCATCACCCCTGCCGAGCTGTGGGCCTGCACCACCTGCCGGGCCTGCGATCAGGTCTGCCCGGTGGACATCGAGATCCTCGACAAGATCCTCGACATGCGCCGCTACCTGGCGCTCATGGAGGCCGACTTCCCCAGCCAGCTGGGCACGGCCTTCATCAGCATGGAGAACTCCTCCAACCCCTATGGGATGAGCCAGCAGGAGCGGGCCGCCTGGACCCGTGAGGTGGACTTCCCGGTGAAGGTGCTCGGGGAGCCCGGGGTCACCGCCGAGTACCTCTACTGGGTGGGCTGCGCCGGGTCGTTCGACGACCGCAACCGCAAGGTGACCCTCTCCACGGCCCGGCTGCTCCACGCCGCCGGGGTGGACTTCGCCATCCTGGGCGCCCGGGAGCTGTGCACTGGGGACGCGGCGCGGCGGGCAGGCAACGAGTACCTGTTCCAGACGCTGGCGCTGCAGAACATCGCCACCCTCAACGAGGCCGGGGTGACCCGGATCATCACCCAGTGCCCCCACTGCTTCAACACCCTGGCCAACGAGTACCCCCAGTTCGGCGGGCGCTACCAGGTGTTCCACCACAGCCAGTTCCTCATGGACCTGGTGAAGCAGGGCAAGCTGAAGCCGGTGGGGAAGGCCGACGGCAAGGTGACCTTCCACGACCCCTGCTACCTGGGCCGGCACAACGACGAATACGACGCCCCGCGCCGCCTGCTGAAGGCGGCCGGCGGCCGGGTGGTCGAGATGGAGCGGGCCAAGAAGCGCTCCTTCTGCTGCGGCGCCGGCGGGGCCCAGATGTGGATGGAGGAGCACACGGGCAAGAAGATCAACCTGGAGCGCACCGAGGAGGCCCTGGCCACCGGGGCCCCGACGATCGCCACGGGATGCCCCTTCTGCTACGTGATGCTCGACGATGGGGTCAAGGACCTGGGCCGCGAGGAAGAGGTGGCGGTCAAGGACCTGGCCATGATCCTGGCGGAGCGCACCCTGGGCCGCTGAGCCGAGCGGCGGCGAGTCGCGAGCAGCCGGGCGGCACGGGAGGAGCCGTCCGGCTGCCCGGCGGGTTCAAGTCCGGCCGCCGCCCTGCCGAAGACCCTGGCGAACGGCGGCTGAGGAGTGGTGCGATGAGGTGCTCCCGTTGCGGGGCGAGCGCGGTGGTGACCCGGGGCCAGGACTACTTCTGCGGGCGCTGCGCCCTGGCGCACGACTGGGAGGAGATCATCGCCATCGCCCAGGAGGCCACCGTGACCCCAGCAGCGCCTCCGGCACCCCCTCCCCCGGCTCACGCTGCCGCCTCAGTCTGAGATCCCGGGCCGGGCGGTGGAGCCTCAGCCCTTGACCGCGCCGGTGAGGCCGCCCACGATCCGGTCCTGCAGGGACCAGTAGAGGATCAAGATGGGCGCGGTGCCGATGACCGCGGCCGCCGACAGCATCCCCCAGGTGCCGGTGTAGTCGTTCTCCACCAGCAACTGCAGGCCCACCGGCAGGGTGAACTGCTGCACGTCGCGGATCAGCACGGTGGCCAGCAGCAGCTCGTTGTAGAGGCCCACGAAGGTGAGGATGAACACCACGATCAGGATGGGCCGGGCCAGGGGCAGGATGATCTTGGAGAAGATGTCCCACTCGGTGGCCCCATCGACCTTGGCCGCCTCGTCGAGCGAGGTCGGGATGGAGTCCATGAAGCCCTTGAGGAGCCAGGTGTTCACCCCAATGGACCCGCCCAGGTAGACCAGCACCAGGCCGGTGTGGGTCCCCAGCCCGATCTTGGGGAACAGGGTCACCTGGTAGTTGGCGACGAAGGGCCACCACGTGTCGGCCACCTGCCCGATGAGGGCCCAGGCCAGCACCAGGCCGCCCACGCCGGCGACGACGTAGGCCTTGCGCTTGGTGGAGCGAGACCAGTCGGAGCGCCAGCCCATGAAGCCCACGGCGGCGGCGATGAGGGCCAGGGGGATGGCCAGCATCCAGAGGTCGATCTGCACGGCGGCGGGGAAGGTGTCCTGCAGCGTGTCGAGCAGCAGGAACAGGGCCACGAAGGCCAGGAACTGCGGGAACATCTGGATGAGCAGGATGGCGATGAGCCCGACGCG
>JALOLI010000135.1 GCA_025456165.1 Acidimicrobiia bacterium
GAGGCGGTCCGGGTGAAGCCGTTGGGCAGCCGGTCCAGGGCGGCGGCGAGCCGTTCGTAGACGGGATCGGACATGGGTGCTGGCCTCCTCCGGGTGATGGTATCGCCGCCGGAGGGCGCGGCGCCGCGGGAGGCTGCCGGCTAGGCCCGCTGCAGGCGCCGGCGGCGGACGAGCCGGCGCACGAGCCACACGGTGCCGACGATCAGGCCGATCAGGACCACGAACCCGGCGATCACCCAGGGCCAGCCGATGACGGCGGCGATCACCAGAGGGTCGTTCCAGTTGGTGCCTTCGTACTGCAAGGGGGTCAGCCGTTCGAGGCCCGGGTCGGAGCCGTCGAACCGCATTGCTCCCCAGGCCTCACGGGCGGCCGGGTAGGGGTCGTCCTGCACCGACATCTCCCGGTCGACGATCAGCGTCGTGCGCCCGGCCCGGTCGTACTGCGGCCAGGCGGGGGCGCCGGCGGCGGCGGGAACGCCGGTCGCGGCGAACTCGACCCAGAGGCTCTGGATGGTGTCGGCGAGGGCGGCGTTGCGGGGGTCGTCCCCGACCAGTTCGGGGGCGCGATCGGCCTCGAGGTTGTCGAAGACGAAAGGCAGCTCGATGGCATGCGGCGACCCCAGCCGGCCGTCGAGGTCGGGGGAAGTGACCGTCGCCAGGTACATCCACACCGGCACTCCGCGGCCCGAGAGCGCCTCCGCCATGCGGATGGCCGGCATGCGGAACCCCGCGTCCCCGGCCAGCGCCAGGCCGGTCTGCGCGGCGTCGAGGTCGGGCCGCTCCCCCTGGTAGGCCTCGATGACCTCGTCGGCGCGCTCGCCGACGAGGGATTCCAGCCAGGGCTTGTAGAACCGCATCGGGAGCCGGTCCAGCTCGGAGATGTAGTAGATCCAGTAGCGGGCTTCGTCGAGGTTGGTGCCGATGATGATCGGGGCCGTCGGTCCGTCGGCCGCGGCGAGCCGGCGCATCGGGAAGTCGGGCAGGATCGTCCCATCCACCACCGGATGGAAGGCGGTGTCGGCGAACTCTGTGTCGTAGATCTCGCGGGCGATGTCGAGCAGCGTGTCCGTCGAGAGGCCGAGCACGTCGGCAGGCGCCTCCACCCCGGACAGCTCCACGAACCGGTCGAACACCCGCTGCGACCACTCCCGCGTGGCCACCGTACCGGCGGTCCCGCTCTCGAGGATGACCCGGTCGTAGAGCCCGTCGGCAGCGGGCGAGCCGAGGAGAGCCGAGAGGCTGATGGCGCCCGCCGACTCGGCGAACACGGTCACGTTCGCGGCGTCGCCACCGAAGGCCGCTGCGTTCTCCCGCACCCAGCGCAGCGCGGCGATCTGATCCTGCAGGCCGCTATTGCTGCTGGTGGCGTACTCCGGGCCCAGGCTGCTGAGGTCCAGCCAGCCGAGCGGGCCGAGGCGGTACTGGAAGGTCACCAGCACCACCCCGCGGCCGGCGAAGGCGGCCCCGTCGTACCAGGGGTCCAGGGTCGAACCGGCGATGAAACCGCCGCCGTGGATGAAGACCATGACCGGCGCCGTGCCGTCGACCGACGGCGTCCAGACGTTGAGGTAGAGGCAGTTCTCGGAGGTGAGGGTGCCTTCAGCCATTTCGTGCGGATCCGGGTCCTGGGGGCACGCCGGGGCGAACTCCGTGGTGATGGCGGTCGCGGTCCACGGTTCCACCGGTGCCGGGGGCAGCCAGCGGCGGGCGTCCACCGGCGGCGCGGCGTAGGGGATCCCGCGGAACACCTCGATGCCGCCCTCCACGGCTCCAACCACCGGGCCGGAGGTGGTCTGGACGAGTGGGCCGCCCGGCGTCGCAGACGCCGCCGCCGGCGACAACGCGAGCCCCAGGATGAGCAGTGCCGCGGCAGCGAAGCGGGTAGGGTTCATCGCCGCCGAAGCTACCAGTCCCCCGGCGAGGCTGCCGAAGCACCCCGGACACAAGCCGCCCGGCGGATCGGCTGCCGGCTTGCACCCAGTGGAGGCCCGGCCGCCCGGGATAGTGTGGGCGGTGAGGTGACGGCATGAAAGGCTTCGAATCCCCGCACGACGTGATCGACTGGCTGCAGGCTTACACGGCGTCGGCGGCGGTCGGCGCCGCCCTGGAGTTAGGCCTGCCCTGGCTGCTGGCCACCGCGCCCCTGGGCGCCGCGGAGATCTCCGGGGCGCTGGGAGTCCCCTCGGCCCGGTGCGGCCCCTGGCTGCGGGTGCTGGAGCGCACCGGCCTGCTGGAGCGGCAGCCCGGCGGCTGGGCCCTGTCGGCGGGAGCCCGCAGGGCGATCCTGGATTCCTACGGCCGGGAGTCCTGGGCGCTGCTCGCCACCGAGGAGCGAGAGCGATTCCCGGCGGTGCTCGACCTGGCGCCGCGCCTGACCCTGCCCGAGGCCGCTCCCGAAGCCTCGTCGGCCGGCCCGGAGGACTACGTGCAGAAGATGGCCGAGGATCCCGAGCGAGCCCGGGTCTTCACCCGGATGCTCTATGAGCTGCACCGGGATCTGGCCGCGGCGCTGGCCGAGACCCTCGACGTAGACGGGGCGCGGCGCCTGCTCGACCTCGGAGGCGGGTCGGGGGTCATGTCGATGGCCCTGGTGCGGCGGCACCCCGGCCTGAGCGCCGTGGTGGCGGACATCGAGAGCGTCTGCGCCGCCGGGCGGCAGATAGCCGCCGAGAACGGCCTGGAGGATCGCATCACCTACCAGGCCACCGACCTGGCCGGCCCGCTGCCCTCTGGTTTCGACCTGGTCCTGGAGTGCGACGTAGGCCTCTACACGGAGCCGCTGTTCGGCCAGGTGCGGAAGGCATTGAACGAGGGCGGCCGGTTCCTGATCGCCGACGAACTGGCCGATGACCCGGACGAGGCACCGACCCCTTGGAGGCTCCACTGGGCCTTCACCGCCGCCATCTCCGGGCCGCCGCCCGATCCGATGACCCCGGGCCGGCTGAAGGAAATGCTGGCCGCCTGTGGGTTCACCGCGATCCGGGAGGCAGCGCTGCCGGAGGGGTTCAGGCTGATCGAAGCCAGGCGGGAGTAGCTGCTCGGGCAGCGCCGCCGCCTCCCGGCTGTGGCGAGGCCGGCCTCGCAACGCCCCTCCCCCACCGAGAGCACGCCGGGGCGGGTTTGCTCAGGTCCCGATCTCGTAGCTGTAGGTGATCCTCACCCCGTGCAGCAACTGGCCGGCAGGGATATGGGCGAGCAGGTACGACCCGTGCAGCGCGGTGTTCACCAGGCGGGGACTGATGCTCGTGAGGGTGACCACCTGGAAGTCGGCCGCGCTCGCCCCTGCCGTGCAGACCCGTCCCTGGTTCTTGACGGTGACTTCGACCAGCGCCAGTCGGATCAAAGAGAGGCAAACGTCTCCTCCGCCGCTGTTGTCGAAGGCGTACAGGGCGATCTTCTTGATGCTGGCCACACGGACCGGGAACACCACCGGTGCCAGGAAGCCACCGCCCGCAGACGCCGCCATGTAGAAGCCTTCGTTGTGATAGGCCGAAGCGCTGTCTACGGCCGTGAACGCTGCCGCCGGAACCACGATGCTGGCCGTCGCCAGTCGCGGCTCAGCGGCCGTCACCGCCCCCCCGATCGGGCCCACCAGCACCGCCACCAGCAGCCCGACGAGAAGCGAAACCCAGAGCCTGTGTGTCCTTGCCATCGCCGCACCTCCCCGCACGGTGGCCCCCGGCCGTTGGCAGCGACGCCCCGTGGATAACGGCCGGGATCAGCCCGGCAGCAAGAGTACGCCGAGGAGCGGTCACGCACCCGCCGGGCCGTAGCCCCGAAAGCACGGCAGCCGAGAGGACGGCCCTAAGTTCTCCCCGGTGCGCTGGGGCCGCCCCCGACTGCCGATCGCCACCGGGCCGGTGCCCTCAGCGGCGCTTGAGCAACAGCACCAGGCCGGCGGCGAGGGCCAGCCACGGGCCGGCGGCGAACACGTCCCCGAGAAAGCCCCAGCCCAGGTAGGCGTAACCCCAGAAGTACCGGAGGGTCTCAATCAGCCACAAGGCGGCCACGCCGCAGACCAGACCCCCAGCAACCCGCCGATACCGCCCCAGCCGATCGACGACGAGGGTGGCCAGCGCGGCCAGGCCCAGGAGCACTGCTACCAGGCCGATGCTGAACCCGCCCAGTTCGGCCTCGACGTCCCAGAGGAAGGTGGCCGATACGCGGAAAGGCGAGGGCCACCCCCCGGCACGCCAGGGCAGGAAGGCGCTGACGACGACGGCGAGAGCCGCGACCACCAGGACCAGCCCGGCACGCCCGAAGGGCGGCCGCTCGGCGCCCCCTCCTGCCTTCGGAGCCGGCGCCTTCGGAAGGAGCGGGGCCTTCCCGGCGGCAGCCACTGGTGGCGGCGGAGGTGGAAGGGGACCGGTGGCGGGAGCCAGCACAGGCTGAGGCGCCGCCGCCGGCACTTCGCCGACCGCCGGCCGAGAGGTGGCACCGCTCATTGCGCCGGGTGGCGCCGGGGGCTCCCACGGCGGCGCGACGGCCTCGGGCAGATACGGCCCCCGCTCGGCCCAGCTGCGGGCCGGGCTGCCGATGACCCCAGACACGGCCCGGGCCCCCTCACCGCTCAGGAACGGCCCGGCCGGCGGCTCGGGCTGGCGCTCCCAGCCCTGGGTGCCGTAGGCATGCCAGGCCTGCGACTGGGCGCCCACCGTCCACAGCCGCCCGTCCGGCGTCAGCAGCATCCAATCGGCGAGAAGCAGTTCCGCCATAGTGGACACC
>JALOLI010000136.1 GCA_025456165.1 Acidimicrobiia bacterium
TACCTCGGCGGTGGCGGTGCTGCGGATCACGGTGTCCCCGGTCACCGACGCGCCCTCCTTCGCGGCAGGGCCCGACGTCGCCGGGGTGGAGGACTCCGGCCCGGTGGTGGTGGCCGGATGGGCCACCGCGGTTTCGGTGGGCCCGTCCGACGAAACGGGGCAGGCCGCGCTCTTCTCGATCGGATCCAACAGCAACCCCGGCCTCTTCACCGCCGGTCCGGCAATCGCCGCCGACGGCACCCTCTCCTTCACCCCGGCGCCCGATGTGAACGGGACCGCGCTGCTGGTCGCTGTCCTCACCGACGACGGGGGGACCGCCGGCGGCGGAGAGGACACCTCAGCACCGGCGATCTTCGCGGTGACCGTGGCCGCGGTGAATGATGCGCCGTCGTTTGTGGCGGGTGGGGATGTGGCGGTGGGGGCGGATTCGGGCATGTTCTCGGCGGGGTGGGCTTCGGGGATGGCGGCCGGGCCGGCCGACGAGGTGGGTCAGGTGGTGCGCTTCGAGGTGGTGTCGAACGACAATCCGGGCTTGTTCGCGGCGGCGCCGTCGGTGGCGCCGTCGGGGGTGTTGTCGTTCATGCCGGCTCCGGCCCGGGTGGGGTCGGCGTTGGTGGGGGTGCGTCTGGTGGATGATGGGGGGACGGCGCGGGGCGGGGTGGACGCTTCGCCGGTGGCGACCTTCCGCATCAGTGTGGCCAACGGGGCTCCGGTGGCGGCGGATGATGGTCCGTTGGTGACCGATGAGGATCAGCCGTTGCTGGTGGCCGGGTCGCTGTTGCTGGCCAACGATTCGGATCCGGATGGGCAGCCTCTGGTGGTGGTGTCGGCTGATGCGGCCAGCCATGCCGGGGGGACGGTCACCGGTGGGGTCGGCTCGATTACTTACATGCCGCCGGTGGACTGGAACGGCACCGACTGGTTCTCCTACACCGTTGGCGACGGCACCGCCACCGACACCGGCACGGTCATCATCACCGTCCGTGCGGTGAACGATGCGCCCGTCGCCGGCGACGACCCCGACGCCGACGATGACCCGGTCGCCTTCGAGGTGATCACCGGCGGCGCGCTCGACCTGCCCGCAGCCCTGCTGCTGGACGACGACCGCGATGTCGACGGTGACCCGCTTGCTCTGGTCCCCTCGGGCCCCTCTGCTACCACCCGGGGGAGCGCGGAATGCGACCGGGCCGGTTGCACCTACACCTCGGACGGGTCCAGCGCGGGGATCGACACCTTCACCTACATCGTCACCGACACCACCGCCACCGACACCACCGCCACCGACACTGCCACCGTTACGGTGACCGTGACCGACTACGCCGCCTCCCCGGTGGACCTGGTCATCAACGAGGTCTACTACAACGAGTGGCAGGCCCGCGAGGAGGCCGTGGAGATCTACAACCCGACCCTGCTGCCGGTCGACCTGGCCGGGATGCGACTCACCGACGGCAACGTCCTGGTCGGCGACGTCGACCCGGATCCGGGGTCCGGCCTGTTCGACTTCACCTTCCCGGCTGCCGACGCCCTGGGCCGGCCGTCGCTGCTCCCCGCCGGGGGCTACGCGGTCGTCTGGACGGGGCCCTACGGGGGGAGGAACTCGGCTCCGTCGGCCGGCCTCGAATATGGCGCCGGCCTGACCTTCTACTACCTGGCCAACGACGGCGACGACGTCTGGCTCCTGGACTCCTCGGCTCGCCTGGTGGACTATGTGGCCTGGTTGTTCGGCCCCGGCCACGAGATAAACGCCCGCCCGCCTGCCGTCTGGTGGAACCCGACGGCCGAGGACGACCTGATCGCTACCGACGGCCAGACCATCGCTCTCACCCCCAGCGGCGTCGACGGCAACACCGCGGCATGCTGGGAGGTCTCTACCTCAGGCGACGCCGGGGCCCGGCCGGAGTGCGCCGGTGCTCCGGCGACGATCGATTCCGATGCGGTGGCGGGCCGGGTGACGAGCCTCGGGGCGAGCAACACCGGATCTTCGAACCGGCCTCCCGCGGTTGGCGACGACGGGCCCTGCGCCCTCCCCGAGGACGGGCAGCGCACCTTCGCCGCCGCCGAGTGGTTGGGCAACGACTCCGACCCCGACGGGGACCCGCTCACCGTGGCCTCGGCCGGGCCGGCGTCGGCCGCCGGGGGCACCGTTGTCGACAACAGCGATGGCACCTTCACCTACCGGCCGCCGGCCGACTTCAACGGTGACGACTCGTTTTCCTACACCGCCGCCGACGGCCGGGGCGGTTTCGCCACGGCCACGGTGCGGGTGACGGTGGCCCCGGTCAACGACCCGCCGTCGTTCGCCTCCGGGCCCGTCGTGGCCGTCGACGAGGACTCCGGGCCCTATTCGGCGCCTTGGGCAACGGCCGTTACCCCCGGCCCGGCCGACGAGGCCGGCCAGGTGGTGGCGTTCGAAGTGGTGGGCAACTCGGCACCCGGCCTCTTCTCCACGCCCCCGAGCCTGAGCCCCTTGGGAGTGCTGGCCTTCACTCCGGCACCCGACGCCCACGGCACCGCCCTGCTTGAGGTGCGCCTCGTGGACGACGGGGGCACCGCCGGCGGCGGGGACGACGCCGGCGACCCTGTCGGCTTCGCGGTCACAGTCACCGCCGTCAACGACCCTCCGGTGGCGGCGGACGACGCCGCCACCGCCTTCGGCGACCGGCCGGCAGCGATAGGGGTGCTGGCCAACGACACCGACCCCGACGGGGATCCCCTCTCCATCTTCACGTTCACGCCTAGGTCGGGTGCCGGCGGGGTGGTGGTCGACTCGGGCGGTGGGACGCTCACCTACACCCGGCCGGCCGGGTTCAGCGGCATCGACGCGTTTGCCTACACCGTCGCCGACGGCAGGGGAGGATTCGACACGGCGGCGGTGCAGGTCACCGTGGTTCCTAACGGGGCGCCCGCAGCGGTGGACGACGTCATGGTCGCCGCCTACGGGCGCGAGACTCCGCTGCCGGTGCTGTCCAACGACACCGACCCCGACGGCGACCCGCTGGCCATCACCGGCGTCACCCAGGGGGCCCACGGCACGGTCGCCGTCAACCCCGACGGCACGGTGGGCTACGCCCCCCATCTGCTGTACCTGGGCCCGGACAGCTTCACCTACACCATCAGCGATGGGATCGGCGGGAGCGACACCGCCACCGTCACTGTCGAGGTAGGGGAAGGGGTCTCCGAACTGGGCTTCTCGCCTGCCTCTCTGGCTCTTGCCCTTGCCAACCGCACCTACCCGGTCACCTTCGACTTCGACCTCCACATCCTGGGCCCCACGAACGCCAAAGACACCTGGTTCCAGTCCACCCTGCCCGCCGGCTGGGTGTTGCAGTCGGTCTCCAGCAACCACGGCTGGTGCTGGAACGCCGGCCGGGACGTGAACTGTGACCTGGCCAATTGGCCGGTGGGCAAGCACATCGAGATCACCGTCGTGGCCGTCCCCACCGTGCTGGGTCCCTTCGAGTACACCGCCACCGTGGGCAGCCTGTTCCCGGAGAACGACTACTCGGACAACACAGTCACCGCCGGGGTGGTCGTCTCCGCCTTCCCCGTCGCCGGCGCCGACCGCCTGGCGACCGCCCTCGACACTCCGCTCGCCATCGATTCGGCGCGGGATCTTCTGGCCAACGATGTCCATCCCGATGCCGCCCCGCTGATGATCACCGCCTGGGACGGCGCCTCCACCCAGGGTGGCACGGTGTCCGGAGGCAGCCTTGCCCTCCTCTACACCCCATCGGACGGCTTCATCGGCCGCGACTACTTCACCTACACCGTCTGCGACCCCGACCCGGAGTGCGACCAGGGGACGGTGAGCGTGGGCGTGGGCGAGTGGGTGTCCTACCTGGGTTCGGACGAGGTCCGGGTCGACATGCTCCCTCTGGTCGAGGGGGACACCCCCAACCCGGGCATGATGCCCGACTACGACGGCGACGGCTTCCCCGGCCTGCGCCTCCGGAAAGGCGGGGCCTTCCTCGACCCCGACCCCACCAAGCGGCAGTGGTGGGACCTGGCTCTTCCCGACGGTCGGGTGATGGATCAGGCCTACGTGTCCTTCGTCTTCTGGGCCCGGGTGGCCGGTGGCGCCAGCGCCGAGTCGGGCGTGGTGGCGGTGGGCCTCTACGACTGCGACGCCGACGGGGCCGTGTGCACCAAGGTGGCCGACGCCCACATCATCCGCAACCCGTGGGGCGCCGGCACCGACTTCCTCGAAGCCACTATCTCGCTTGGGGAGATCACCCACTCCTGGGCCCCCGGCCGGGTGCTGCGGGTGGCGCTGGTGGTCGGGGCGGCGGCGGAGGCCGACATGGACTTCGGCTTCGACACCGAGGACTACCCCAGCCGCCTCGTCCAGGCCTTCCTGTAGGCCGGTAGTCGGCTCGCCGATCCCCCGCCCAGGGGCCCGGCAGCGCCCGCTGGTCTATCCTCTCCCCGTTCCCAACCGGCCGGGGGAAGGGTGCCGCAGACAGACCTCAGCGCCTACCTGCCCATCGCCCTGATGTTCGTCGTCGTGGTCGGGTTCTCCGTGGTGTCGCTGGGCCTGGCTCGCCTGGTGGCGCCGCGCCGGCCCACCCCGGAGAAGCTGGAGCCGTACGAGTGCGGCATCGTCCCGCTGCAGGAGCCGGCGCAGCGCTTCCCGGTCAAGTTCTACCTGGTGGCGATGCTGTACGTGATCTTCGACATCGAGATCGTGTTCCTCTTCGCCTGGGCGTGGGCGGTGGGCCTGTTCACCCTGCTGCTCATCGAGACCCTGGTGTACGTGTGGCGCCGCGGTGCCCTCGATTGGAACCTGCCGCGGCGCCGCCGCTACCAGCGCGGGGCGGCCGACGAGGCGCCGGCGGCCGGGAAGGCGGCCTGATGGCCCCGGCCACCCCTCAGGGCTTCCTCACCACCACCCTGCAGAAGGCGGTCAACTGGGCGCGCACCCGGTCGATGTGGCCGGCCACCTTCGGCCTGGCCTGCTGCGCCATCGAGATGATGGCCACCGGGGCGGCCCATAACGACCTGGCCCGCTTCGGCATGGAGGTCTTCCGGGCCTCCCCCCGGCAGGCCGACTTGATGATCGTGGCGGGGAGGCTGTCCCAGAAGATGGCCCCGGTGCTTCGCCAGATCTACGACCAGATGCCGGAGCCCAAGTGGGTGATCTCCATGGGCGCCTGCGCCTCCACCGGCGGCATGTTCAACAACTACGCCCTGGTCCAGGGGGTGGACCAGGTGGTGCCGGTGGACATCTACGTGCCGGGGTGCCCCCCCGGTCCGCAGTCCCTGATGCACGGCATCCTCACCCTCCACGAGAAGATCCGCTCCGGGGAGATCGCGCGATGAGCGACTCGCCCTTCGACACGACGACTCCCGCCGGGTCCCTGCTGGCCGGCCTGGCGGAGCGCTTCCCGGGAGCCGAGTTCGCCTCATCGCTGGGTGACCAGGTGGTGCGTCTCGCCCGGGAGGACCTCGCCGCGTTCGCCGCCGCCGCCCGCGACGCCGGCCTGGACACCTTCATCGACCTTTGCGCCGTGGACTACCTCTCGCGTGCGGAGGGGCGCTTCGAAGTCGTGGTGCACCTGCTCTCATTCGAGGCCCGTCTCCGCCTGCGGATCCAGGCGGCGGTGCCCGGCGACGACCCCCGGGCGCCCTCGCTGACCGCAGTGTTCCCCGGGGCCAACTTCTACGAGCGCGAGGCGTACGACCTGTTCGGGATCCGCTTCGACGGGCATCCCGACCTGACCCGGCTGCTCCTGCCCGACGACTGGGAGGGCCATCCCCTCCGCAAGGATCACCCGATGGGCTCCGTGCCGGTGCAGTTCAAGGCGATCGAAGGCACCCCGTGAGCAACCCGCCCGACATCGTCACCGGCGACACCGAGGCCCCGGCCCTCGGCGCCCCCCAGGCGCTGCCGCCCGGCGTCGCGGGGGACGACGCCCGCCGGCGCACCCACGACCTCTGGCTGGCAGGGACCGAGTCACCCGGGGAGATGGGCCGCTTCACCAGCGAGGGCGCCCAGGAGATGCTCGTTGCGGAGACGCCGTCGATCCTGGCGGCCCAGATGGGGAGCCTGGCCGGCGACGACTACACGGTGGGCCTGGCCGTCGGCGAGGGCGACACCCAGATCATCAACATGGGACCGCAGCACCCGGCCACCCACGGGGTGCTCCGCCTGCAATTGGAGCTGGAGGGGGAGATCATCCGGCGGGCCAAGCCGATCATCGGCTACCTGCACACCGGCATGGAGAAGACGGC
>JALOLI010000137.1 GCA_025456165.1 Acidimicrobiia bacterium
GACGAAGCAGAGTTGAGGCTGGCCTGCAGCCTCATGGAGCCGTCCGATTTCGAGTTCGCTTTCGACTTCCACGAAGACACCGATTTCATCGACTACTTGAACCGTCTCGATCTCGCCCGCATCGGTCATGACCTCGGTGAGGGCCGTGTACCGAGCACTTACCTGGTGGGGGAAGTCGATGGCCGGATCGTTGGACGTGTCTCGATCCGACACGAACTCAACGAGCACCTGATGCGGGACGGCGGACACATCGGCTACGGCGTCCTGCCCCGAGAGAGAGGCCGTGGCTACGCCCAGGAGATGCTTCGCCGGGCATTGGAGGAAGTTCGACGCCTCGGCATCGATCGGGTGCTGCTCACGTGCGATGCGGCAAACGAATCATCAATCCGGGTGATCGAACGGTGCGGTGGTCACTACGAATCAACCCACGCCGACCGCGAAGCCGGCATCCGCCGTTACTGGATCGACACGAAGTGATGAGAGCGCTACGCCCCGTCACCCTGGGGTGAGCCGGCCCCACACCGGCAAACCCAGCCCCTCCCGGCCTACCCTTCCCTCATGGCCACCCTGCTCGTCCGCAACGCCCACACCCTGGTCACCATGGACCCGGCCCGCCGGGAGATCGCCGGCGGGGGCCTGTTCGCCCGCGACGGCTTCATCGAAGCGGTCGGTCCCACGGCCGACCTGCCCACCGAGGCCGATCAGGTGGTCGATGCCTCCGGAATGCTCGTACTCCCCGGCCTGGTCAACACCCACCATCACCTCTACCAGACCCTCACCCGCGCCGTCCCCGGCGCCCAGGACGTGGGCCTGTTCCCCTGGCTGAAGCGCCTCTACCCCATCTGGGCGCGCATGACCCCCGAAGATGTGGGAGTCGCCACCCGGGTCGGCTTGCTGGAACTGGCTCACAGCGGGTGCACCACCGTGTTCGACCATCAGTACCTGTGGCCCAACGGCTCTTCGGTGGCAGACCAGGTGGCGGCGGCCCACGAGGTGGGGGTGCGCTTCCATGCCTCTCGAGGGTCGATGAGCCTCGGCGAGAGCCGGGGCGGGCTGCCCCCCGACTCGGTGGTCGAGGACGAGGACGCCATCCTCGAGGATTGCCTGCGGGTCATCGCCGCCTTCCACGACCCCTCCCCCGGATCGATGACCCAGATCGTGGTTGCCCCCTGCTCCCCGTTCTCCGTCACCCCCGAGCTGATGCGGGCGGCGGCGGAGCTGGCCCGCGACCAGAAGGTGCGCCTGCACACCCACCTCGCCGAGACCATGGACGAGGAGCGCTTCTGCCTGGAGACCTTCGGGGCCCGGCCGGTGCGGTACGCCGAGAACCTGGGCTGGGCCGGGCCCGATGTCTGGTTCGCCCACGGGGTGTTCGTCGACCGGGATGAGATCGGCCGCATGGCTGCCGCCGGCACCGGCGTGGCCCACTGCCCCACCTCCAACATGCGCCTGGCCTCGGGCATCGCCCCGGTCGCCGGCTACCTGGAGGCCGGGGTGCCGGTGGGCCTGGGGGTGGACGGGTCGGCCTCCAACGACGGTTCCCACATGCTGGGCGAGGCTCGCCAGGCGATGCTGCTCGCCCGGGTGGCGTCCTCCCCGGCGCTGCGCGGTGGTTCCCAGATGGCGGCCCGCACCGCTCTGGAACTGGCCACCCTCGGAGGCGCCAAGGTGCTGGGACGCGACGACATCGGATCGCTGGAGCCGAGCAAGTGCGCCGACTTCTTCACCCTCGACCTGAACCGCCTGGAGTTCGCCGGGTCATGGCACGACCCGGTGGCCGCCGCGTTGCTCTGCGCCCCGGTGCCCGCCTGGCACACCTTCGTTCACGGCCGCCCCGTGATCTGGGAAGGCCACTGCACCTGCCTGGTGCGCGAGCACCAGTGGATCGAGAAGCACAACAAGGCGGCCGGGCGGTTGGTTGCCGGCGAGTGAGGCCGCCGCCCGGGGCCCTCGGCTCGGGGCATCGTCCCGCGGCTCCTCCCCAGCCCGGCCCTTCCGCATCTGAATGCCGCATTACAGGTTGGGCAGCGGATTTGGCGATACATAGCAAAGACAGCGGGACCAATCGTGACCATCGACGAACTCGTCGGCGAGAACCTGCGCCGCGTTCGGGCGGCCCTGGGCCTGTCCGCGTCGGGCCTCGCCCACCGAATGGTGAAACTGGGGCTGAGCTTCGACGAGGCCTGGCTGGCACGTCTGGAAGCGGGCGAGCAGCGCATCACGGTCGACGAGTTGGTTGCCCTGGGGCTGGCGCTCGGGGCGCCTCCCGCCCTGCTGCTGGCACCCCTCAACCTCGGATCGCTGCTGTGCGTGGACACTCAGGGCCGCCCCCTGGCCTCCTGGTCGCTCTTCCAGGGCTGGGGCAATCCCCTTTCCCTGCCCGGGCCGGGTGAGGCCCTCGCCGCAGCCGAGCCGGCCCTCCAACAGGCCCCTCCGGTCGAGCCGGCCCTCCAACAGGCCCCTCCGGCCGAGCCGGCCCTCCAACAGGCCCCTCCGGCCCCTTCGCCGCCTCCGCCCCCGACCCGGCAGGAGCCGACCCCAGCCGCGGCAGAACCTGAGGAGGCTGGATTCCTTCCCGTCCCCTCCCGAACCGAGCCGAACCCGCCGGAGGCCGAGAGCGATGAGTATCGGCCTTCACCACAGGATCGCGAGTGGGCCCTCAAGACGCTCCACGAGCTGCGCTGGGCAGATCAGAGCGATATCCCCGGGAAGGACCAGACTGCCCTGCTCCGCCAGACGCGTTAGTTTGTGCGGTCAATGGAGGTCCTCCGCCCTCGCAGCCTCGACGAGGCCCTCGACGCCCTGGCCGCCAACCCCGGGGCGACCCTCCTCGCCGGGGGGACCGACCTCATGGTCCGGGCCAACTACCAGGGCCTGCGGCCCGAGGTGGTGGTGGCCCTGCGCCGCGTCCCTGAGTTGCAGGAGATGAGCGCCGGGTTCATCGGCGCCGGGGTCACCTGGTCCCGCCTCACCTCTGTTCCCTGGCCGGGCCTGGCCCAGGCGGCCCGCACCGTAGGCTCGCCGCAGATCCGCACCATGGGCACCCTGGGCGGCAACCTGGGGACCGCCAGCCCCGCCGGGGACGGCCTCCCCTTCCTGGCCGCGGTGGAGGCCCGCATCGAGGTGGCCTCCCGCGTCGGCGGCGCCCGCCTCCTGGCCTGGGACGAGTTCCTGGTGGGGCCCAAGCGCAACTCCCTGCGGCCCGGGGAGTTGATCCTGGGGGTGCGCTTCCCTGATCCCCTCCCCGAACGGCAGGAGTTCGCCAAGGTGGGGGCGCGCAACGCCATGGTGATCTCGATCGCCTCGGCTTGCCTGGTGCGCTCCGCAGACGGGATCGTGCGCATCGCGCTGGGCTCGGTGGGCCCCACCCCACTGCGGGCCCGGCGCGCCGAGCAGATGATCTCGGCCGAGCGCCAACCCTCGCCGGTCGCGGTGGCAGAGTTCGGCCGCCTGGTGGCCGAGGCGGTGCGCCCGATCACCGACCATCGCTCGACCGAGGCCTACCGCCGTCACGCCTCCGGGGTCGTCGCCCGGCGCCTGCTGGAAAGGGCGCTGGCATGAACCCCATCCGCCTCCGGGTCAACGGCGAGGAGCGTCTCGTCGAGGTGGACGGACCGGAGAGCCTGCTTCACACCCTGCGGGAGCGCCTGGGCCTTCCGGGGTCCAAGAACGCTTGCGAGCAGGGCGAGTGCGGGTCGTGCACCGTGCTGCTCGACGGCGAGCCGGTGTGCTCCTGCCTGGTGATGGCCGCCGACGCCGAGGGGACCGACATCGTCACCGTGGAGGGCCTGGCCGGGCCGGACGGCCGTATCCACCCGGTGCAGCAGGCCCTGCACGACCACGGCGCAGTGCAGTGCGGCTTCTGCACTCCCGGCATCGTCATGAGCGCAGTGCACCTGCTGGCGGCCAATCCTCACCCCACCCCCATCGAAGTCCGCGAGGCGCTGGCGGGGAACCTGTGCCGCTGCACCGGCTACGGGGCCATCGTGCGGGCCCTGGCCGCTCCCGAACCGGCCACCGACGCAGCCTCCGAACAGGAGTCGCCGTGACCATCCGCCTCGACTCCACCATCAAGGTCCGAGGCGGGGTAGGCACCTCGACCCCCCGGCCCGACGGCATCCCCAAGCTGAAAGGCGAGTTCCCCTACTCCTCCGACCTGCACCACGATCGCATGCTGTGGGGAGCCACGGTGCGCAGCCCCCACGCCCGGGCCCGCATCGTGTCGGTGGACATCGCCCCCGCGCTGGCCATCACGGGGGTGCACGCCGTGCTGCTGGCCTCCGACGTGCCCGGCCTCCGCCGCTTCGGCCAGAAGGAACAGGACCAGCCCGTCCTGGCCGAAGGCGAGGTGCGCTTCTGGGGCGAGGCGGTTTGCGTCGTGGCCGCCGACGATCGGGAGGCTGCCCGCCGCGCCGCCGCCGCGGTGGCCGTCACCTACGAGCCGCTGGAGCCCCTCACCGACCCGGAGGAGGCGGCCCGGCGGGGCGAGTCCTTCCGCACCCTCGAAGTGGTCAACGGCGACCAGTCGCTGCGGGGCGAGGTCGTGGTCGAGGGCTACTACGAGATGGGGCAGCAGGACCAGGCAATGCTCGGAACCGAGTCGGGCCTGGCCGTCCCCGACGGCGAGGGCGGGGTCGACCTCCACATTTCGACCCAATGGATGCACGTGGACCACCGCCAGATCGT
>JALOLI010000138.1 GCA_025456165.1 Acidimicrobiia bacterium
GACCAGGATGGCCATGGTGGCGATCTGCAGGGTGACGAACCCGGCTCCGCCACCCCACACGCCCCGCCCGATCTGCGACAGGACAGTGCCGTAGGTGTCCACCGTCTCGTGGGTGACCCGCACGTCGAAGAGGCGGGCCAGGGTGCTGGTACCCATGAACATGGTCACCGCAATGCCCCCCATGATCGCCAGCGTCATCGAGGCGTTGTGCGACTTCGGCGGCCGGAAGGCCTGGACCCCGTCGGCAATGGCCTCGACCCCGGTCAGGGCGCTGGCCCCTGAGGCGAAGGCCCGCAGGATCAGGAGGAGCGAGACCCCGGCCACTTCGGGTGACAGTTCGGCGCCGGAGGAAGGCGCCTCCGGGCAGGCCCCCGCAGCGCAGCGGATGAGGCCGGAGGCCAGGGTGATCCCCACCATCACCACGAAGAGGGTTGGCCACGGTGAGCAGCACCAGGAAGCCGATGGCCATGGGCACGCGGTAGGGGATGGTGGAGGGCGCCGCCGAGGTGATGGCGGCCACCCCGGCGGAGACCGATACCGCCACGGTGAGGACGTAGTCGGTCAGCAGGGAGGCGGCGGCCACCATGGCCGGCTTCAGCCCGAGGTTGTCGTGGGCTACGAGGAACGCCCCGCCCCCTTGGGGGTAGGCCCGCACCGTCTGCCGGTAGGAGGTGACGACGATCACCATCAGGGCGGCGATGGCCGCCGAGACCGGCAGTATGAAGCCCAGGCCGGCGGCGCCGGCCAGCACCAGCACCAGCACCACCTCCTCGGTGGCGTAAGCCACGGAGGACAGGCAGTCCGAGGAGAAGATGGGGAGGGCGAGGAACTTGGGGAGCAACTGGTGCTCGTGCTCCGCCGAAGCGATCGGGGAGCCGATCAACCATTCTTTGGTCCGGGTCCAGGATGTGTTCATCCGTTCTCGGTCGCGTGATGCTAGGGACCCGTCGTGCTTCCCCGGCGGGAACCGGGCGGGCGCTTCCGGCCGTCGGAGGAGCAGAAGCGCCTGAGAGAGGAAAAGCCAGATGAAGGCCCGGTTGCCGTTGGCCGCCGTGGGGCTGGCCCTGATGTTGCTCATGCCGGCTTGTGCCGAGGAGGAGGTCCTGGTGAACCCGCCCGCATCCGCCGGCCTGCCGGGCACCCGCTGGGTGGTCACCGGATTCACCCTCGATGCCGCCGGAGGCCTCCTGCCCGCTGGGGCCCGCCTCACGCTCGACTTCGACGCCGCCGGTGGCGCCGGCGGGACGGCGGGCTGCAACTCCTACTTCGCCACCGTGGCCCTCACCGACCAGGGGATCTCCATCACCGGCATCGGCTCGACCGAGATGGCCTGCGAGCCGGAGATCATGGACCGCGAGGCGCGCTTCCTCACCGCCCTGGGCCGGGCCGCCACCGTCGCCCGCGACGGCGACCGGCTCACCCTGGCCGCCGCCGATGGATCCGCGTCCATCGACCTGGTGCCCTTCGTCCCTGAGGCGGACCGGCCTCTCGCCGAGACCGAGTGGCAGCTCACCACCCTGATCGACGGCGACGCCGCCTCGTCGATCCTTGCCGGAACCGCCCCGACGCTGGTCGTGGACGACCTGGCCGGCCGGATCTCGGGCAACGCCGGCTGCAACCGCTACGGGGGCTCGGCGGCATTCGCCGAGCAATCGGTCGAGGTCGGCCCGCTGATGTCTACCAAGATGGCCTGCGACAAGGCGGTCATGGACCAGGAGGCGGTCTTCCTCGAAGTGCTCGGCTCCGCCGTCATCTGGGAGATCGACGGGATCACGCTCCGCCTCACCGCCGCCGACGGCCGAGCCCTGGAGTTCAGCGCCGGGTAGCCCCGGCCACCGGTTGTCCGCAGAGAGCCCGCGCCGGGCATCCCCGGCACGGGCTCTCGTCGCGGTTTACTCTGCCCCTCGTCCCCGCCGGAAGGCCGATGGCCATCGGCCGGCCGGCGGGTCGTCGAGCGGGCGCCGAGCAGGAGAACCGGTCATGCGCATCAATCTCGCCATGTGGCGCAAAGCCTCCTGGCAGCTGGTCAAGATGGACGACAAGAAGGAGTGGGACGCCCTCGACGTCGTCTCCAAGTGGCTGATCGCCACGCGCTCCGCGGTAACGCTGGTGACGGTCTACTCGTGCGTCATCGCCGGGCTGCTCGCCTGGCGCGACGACCTCTTCTCTTGGGTGGCGTTCCCCATCCTGACCGTCGGCCTGTTCATCGCCCACGGCACCAACAACTTGCTCAACGACTACACCGACTTCTCGCGCGGCGTGGACGCCGAGAACTACTTCCGCACCCAGTACGGGGTGCACCCCCTGGTCCAGGGCTTCTGGGGCAAGAGCACCCAACTCCGCTGGTTCGCCGGCAGCGGCGTGCTTGCCGTCGGGGCCGGGGTGTATGCCCTGGCCGCCTCAGGGTTCAATCCCTGGGTGATCGGCCTCTTCGCCTTCGGGGCCGTCGTCCTGCTGGCGTACACCTACCCCTTCAAGTACTGGGGCCTGGGCGAGCTGGCCATCTTCCTCATCTGGGGCCCGATCCTGGTGGGCGGTGTCTACTTCACCCTCGGCGCCATCGGCGGAGGCGACACGGGCAACGTCTGGAAGGTGGTCCTCGCCGGTGTCCCCTACGGCCTGGGTGTGGCCAGCATCAACATCGGCAAGCACATCGACAAGCACGACGACGACAAGGCGAAGGGCGTCGGCACCTTCCCGGTGCGGGTCGGGGAGGCGGTGGCCCGGCGGGTGGACCAGGCGGCCATCGTCCTGATCTACGCCGTGATCGCCTATCTGGTCTTCGGGCTGCGCTACTTCACGCCGGTCATGCTGGTCGTGTTCTTCGCGTCGGGGCCGGCATACAAAGCGATCAGGCTGCTCAACAAGCCGCTTCCGGCCGGGCCCCCGGAGGGCTATCCGGTCTGGCCCACCTGGTTCTCCGCCGCCTGCTTCTTCCACAACCGGCGCTTCGGGGGGTGGCTGATCCTGGGGCTGATCGCCGACACCGTCCTCCAAGTGATCCCGTCGACCGGGGACTTCATCCTGCGCAACTGGTCTTGAGAGGAGACCGGATGGCGGCGCGGCCTGCCGGCGCCCGCCGGCTCAGGGCCCGTCGGCGGCAGGGGCGCCGCCGATGTGCGCCGTGTCGCGCAAGGGGTGCTCGGGGATGGCGAGCACCAGGAAGAACGAGAGGGCGGCGAAGGGGATCGCCCACAGGAAGACGGTGACGATCGACCGGGAGAAGGCCTCCACCACGGCGGCGTTCACCTCGGGGGGGAGCTGGGCGATCTGCTGCGGGGTGACCGTCAGCCGCCCCGGGTCGATGCCGGTGGAACCGGGCGGCAGCAGGCGGGGCAGGTAGTACGCCAGCCGGCTCGACAGGATCGCCCCGAAGAGCGCGGAGCCGAAGGCCCCGCCCAGCGAGCGGAAGAAGGTGTTGGCGGAGGTGGCGATCCCCAGGTCGCGATGCTCCACCGCGTTCTGCATGGCGATGACCAGGACCTGCATCACCATGCCCAGGCCCAGGCCCAGCACCAGCATGAAGAGGGACGCTTCGAGCCGGGTGCTCCCGGCGTCCAGGCGGGACAGCAGGAACAGGCCCAGGGTCATGAGCACGCTGCCCGCCACCGGGTAGCGCTTGTAGCGGCCGGTGCGGGTGATGAGCCGGCCGGTGGTGATCGACATGGTGACGATGCCGGCCATGAGGGGGAGGAGGAGCAGGCCGGAGTTGGTGGCGCTGGCCCCGGTCACCACCTGCAGGAACAGCGGGAGGAAGAGGACGCCCCCCATCATCGACAGGCCCAGGATGAAGGCGGCGCCCCCGGTGAGCGAGAAGACGCGGTTGCGGAAGAGGCGCAGGGGGAGGATGGGCTCGGCGGCGAACTGCTCTCGCACCACGAATAGCCCGAGGAGGATCGCCCCGGCCACGGCCAGAGTGATGATCGTGGGCGACCCCCAGGGGTACTGGGTGCCGCCCCAGACCGTCACCAGGAGCACGCACGACACCCCGGCCACCAGGAGGGCGGCCCCCTCGTAATCGATCCGGTGGGAGCGGCGCACAAAGGGGAGGTTGAGGCCGAAGGAGGTGATTACCAGGGCGGCGATCCCGATGGGCAGGTTGATGTAGAACACCCAGCGCCAGTTGAGATGATCCACGAAGAGGCCGCCCAGGAGGGGCCCGGCCACGCTGGAGAAGGCGAACACCGAGCCCATGTAGCCCTGGTAGCGGCCGCGCTCGCGCGGGGAGAGGATGTCCCCGATGATGGTCAGGGCCATGACCATCAGGCCGCCGGCGCCGAGCCCCTGGATGGCCCGGAAGGCGATGAGCTGTCCCATGCTGCGGGAGAAGCCGGCCAGGGTCGAGCCGAGCAGGAACACGACGATGGCGAACTCGAACACCCGCCGCCGTCCGTACAGGTCGCTGATCTTCCCGTAGAGGGGGCTGGAGGCGGTGGAGGTGAGCAGGTAGGCGGTCACCACCCAGGAGAGCTGGTCCAGGCCGCCCAGCTCGCCCACGATGGTGGGCAGGGCCGTAGCGACGATCGTCTGGTCGAGGGCGGCGAGAAGCATCCCGGCCATGAGGCCGGCAAAGACCATCTTGATCTGGCGGGGGCTGAGCCTGGCGGCTGGAGCCGCGGGTTCGATCACGGAGCGCCTTTCGCAAACAGCCCGACGCTAGCCACTGCAGGAAGCGGCCCGTCGCGGGACCTGAGGAGGCCCGCCTCTCCGCCGTCAGGCCGGCAAACCGGCCCGCCGGTCCCGCAGTGCCCAGTAGCGGCGCACGAACCAGGGGCGGCGGTCCGGCGCGTCGGGCAGGCCGGCGTGCCACCGGGCGAGGGCCGCCTCCGCTTCCCGGAAGGCCGCGGCAGGCTCGGGGGGCGAGGCCAGCCAGCCCGCCTCCATGGCGTCGCGCTCGGGCGTGAAGGTGGGGTAGGCCGCCTCCGGGTCTCGCATCACCCGGCGGTGGAAGCGCTC
>JALOLI010000139.1 GCA_025456165.1 Acidimicrobiia bacterium
GTGGTGGGGTTCCACGGCGGGGCCTGGGTGCTCGATGCCCACCACGCCGCTCATCCCGCACGCCGGGGGGGCGCCGGCCGGGCTCTCTCCATCGGCTTCACCGGCCACTACGGCCTGATGGCGGAGCGCTTCGGGTCGGTGCCCCTGGGCATCGGGGGCGAGAACATCGTGGTCGAGGCCCTGGGCCGCCTCTTTGTGAAGGACCTGCTGGGCACGGTGGTCGTCCGGGCCGCTGCTGGGGACCTGACCCTCATGGGGGCCAAGGTGGCCGCCCCCTGTCTGCCCTTCACCTCGTTCCTGCTGGGACTCGATCGGGTGGCGGAGCGGCCCGAGGTGGCCGAGCCCCTCGAGTTCCTGGGCGACGGGATGCGGGGTTTCGTGCTCGGGGCCCGGCCCGGGTCGGCCCCGGTGATCATCCGCCCCGGCGACGAGGTGTGGGTGCGCTCCGATCCGTGACCCCTCGTTAGCCTGATGGGCAACCAGGAGGACACGTGAGAAGGACAGCGGGCGCGCTGCTCGCGCTGGTGCTGGTGCTGGCGGCCTGCGGCGATGACGACAGCATCTTCGGGAGCACCACCACGGGCGGGGGCGAGACGACCACCGCGGCGCCGACCACTGCCACGGCCGGGGACACCACGACGACGGCCGCCGCCACGACGACGACGGTCGCCACCACGACCACGACGGCGGCAACGACGACCACGACCACCGCCCCGCCCGTCCCGGTGGTGACTCCGCAGCCCGAGTCCTATGTGTACCCCGCCGGCGCAGGCTGCCGGGACATCGAGGTCGCCTACACCCTTCCCCGGGTGAGCGGCCTGCCGGAGCCGGTGAACGGCGCCATCAACACCCAGATCGTCGACCTGGTGCACGCCCGGGAGAGCCGGTTCGTCCTCGATGCCACCACGGGATGCGATCCGATCTACGTCGCCGATCCTCCCTCGTTCCTCGACCTGGAATTCGAGGCGACGACGGTGGCCGCCCGCCTGCTGAGCCTGCGCTTCATGGGCTCGGACTACTACCAGGGGGCCGCCCACCCCAACGCCTTCGTCTTCACGCTCAACTTCGACCCGGTGACCGGCGATGTGTTCGCCCTGGACGCCCTCCTGTTGCCCGGGCAGGCGTTCTCGCTGGTCACCCTGGTGGGCGACCACATCCTCAACGACCTCTACGGCGGGGACGTGGGCATGTACGACTCGTGGGTGCCCGGGGTGAGTCCGGACATGCTGGAGCACTGGGTGGTGTCGGCCGACGGCATCGAGGTCTCCTTCGATCCTTACGTCGTCGGCCCGGGCGCGATGGGGGCCCCGACGGTGGTGGTTCCCTGGGCCGAACTGGTGGGCATCATCGACCCCGCCGGGCCGGCCGGGCCGGCGTAGAAGACACGGAGAGGCCGCCCTTCGGCACGGAGACGATGACCACCGTCCGGACCTACCGCGAAGACGACGCATCCCGCGTGGGGCGGCTGATCGCGCGCACCTACTCGGCCTTCAACCTGGGCTTCGCCACCTCCGACCAGCAGGCCGATCTCCTCGGGCCTTACCGGTTCGCCGACTCGGCAGGGCGGGCTCGTCGGACCGCGATCGCCGAGGCGATCGGGGCGCCGATCGTGCTGGTAGCCGAGGAGGCAGGCGCGATCGTGGGCGTGCTGCGAGGAGGTCGTGTGGACGGGAAGGGACGGACGGTCCTGCAGAGCCTGTTCGTCGCCGCCGATCACCACCGCCGGGGGATCGGGCGCCGGTTGGTCGGGCGGTTCGAGCAGGCTTGCCTGGCCGGGGGCGTCACGGTGATCAAGGTGGCCTCCACCCTGTACGCCGTGCCGTTCTACCGGGCACTGGGCTACCGGCGATCCACCGGCGTACGGACCGGGCGCAGCTTCCAGGGCAGCGGGCTTCCCTATCAACCGATGCGCAAGACGCTCGCCTGAGCGGGCGGGTTCAGGGAGAAAGCTCTCGAGTGACGGTTCCACGCGACAGGCCACCGGGCCGCGGGGGGACGGGGGATTCGCTCCGCCGTCCTAGGTCTCCGGCAGCGCCGTCCGGGTCAGCTTGACGACGATGCCCGACGCCGTGGGGTCGGGGCAGCGGATGAACTCGGTGGTGACCCCTTCGGGATCCAGGGCCTTCTCGTAGGGGGTGCCCCGGTATCGCCAGGGCAGGGTCCCGCCGTGCTCCAGGGCCCGGATGAACCCGGTGAGGCTGTCCAGCAGCCAGGGGCAGAGCAATCCGATGTCCTCGGGGTAACTGAACCTGTCGCCCACCCGGAGGTTCCGCTCGCCGGGACCTCCGTGCATCCAGGCGCAGATGCCCTCCCGGGCGAAGTCCGGGCAGGTGCCGTCGGGGCGAGGTTCGCCGCCGCTGCCCTCGAAGATCTCCAGTTCGATGTCGTACTCGGTCATCACGACTCCCCGGGCTCCGGCTCTGCGAGCCTCAGCTTGCCACGCCGCGGCGCCGTCAGAGGGCCTTGAGGCCGGCGGCGAAGGCCTCCTCCGCCGCCGGGTCGAAGCCGACGAGGCGGATCTCGTCGAGGGACCCGGGATGCTCCTGGGCCCAGGCGGCGGCCTCGGTGGTGGCCACCCGGGCGGCGTCGATCAGCGGGTAGCCGAAGATGCCTGCCGAGATCGCCGGCAGGGCCACGGTGCGGCACCCCTCTGTCGCGGCGGCGTCGAGGGCCGTCCGCACCGCGAGGCGCAGCAGGCCTTCGTTGTCCTGCCCCATCCGGTAGCGGGGGCCGGCGACGTGGATGACAAAGCGGGCGGGAAGGCGCCCCGCCCCGGTGACCGCGGCCACGCCGGGGGAGAGCGGGCCGTGCGCCGCCACCCAGCGGTCCGACTCGTCCTGGATCTCCTCACCGCCGGCGGTGACGATCGCCGCCGCCAGGCCGCCCCCGTGGGCCAGCCACTCGTTGGCGGCGTTGACGATGGCGTCCACCTCTTCCCGGGTGAGGTCGGCGCAACTGGCCGTCAGGGCGGTGCCGGCGACGGTCACCGTGAACATGGGGCCACGGTAACCGACCCCGTCGGAGGTAGCCTCCCGGCATGACCCGCCTCGTCCCCTTTGAGCCGGCGCACGTGCCCGGCGCCGCCGCCCTGGTCGCCGCAGCCGCCGCCGAGGCGCGGCGGTCGTCCCCTCTCGTCGTAGGAGGGCTGGAGGACCCGGGCCGGGTGGCGGGACTCCTGGGCGGCCCGGCGAGCGGCGGCCTGGGGGTGGCCGCGGTCCGGGGCCGGCAGGTCCTCGGGTTCCTGGGGCCGCTCACCTTTGAGTTGTGGGGCAGTCCCGGGGCCTACGTCCCGGAGTGGGGCCAGGCCGCCCCCGACCCGGAACTGGTCGCCGACCTCTATGCGGCGGCGTCGCCCCGCTGGGAGGGGCGCACGGTCCACGCCGTCACCCTCTGGGCGCATGAGCCCGAGGTGGAGGCGGCCTGGCACGGCCTGGGCTTCGGGCGGGTGGTGGTCGATGCCGTGCGCGGCCTGGAAGTGCCGGCGCGGCGCGCTCGCGGGGTGACGGTGCGCCCGGCCGGCCTCCGGGACGCCTTCGTCCTGGCCCGGCTGGAACGGGCGCTGTGGGAGCACCTGTCGGCCCCGCCGGCCTGCCGGGTTCATCCCGCGCCCGGGGGCAGAGCGGAGGCCGCCCGCCGCCTGGCCGACCCGGCGCAGCCGGTGTGGCTCGCCGAAGTCGACGGCGCCCCGGCCGGGTACATCTCGCTGCAGCCGAGCGACAGCGCGCCGGCCTCGCTTCGCTCACCCGACCTGGTGCGCTGCGACGGCGCCTTCGTGGTGCCCGAGTGCCGCGGCCGGGGCGTGGTGACGACCCTGCTGGGGACGGCGCTGCGCTGGGCGGCAACGGCCGGTTTCTCGGGATGCTCGCTGGACTACGAGTCGGCCAACCTCACCGCGGCGCGGGTCTGGCCGCAGGCCGGGTTCTCCGCCGTGCTCTACTCGGTGGGCCGCCGCATCACTTGACAAATGGTCGGGAATGGCCGACTATACGGTCACCCGACAATCGGATGGCCATGAACCCCACCCGCCCCCGCCTCGGCCAGATGCTGCTCAGTCAGGAGCAGGCCCGCCTGCTCGGCGAGCCCACCCGGTCGGAGATCATCCGGCTGCTCGCCCAGCGCCCCGCCACCACCTCGCAGCTGGCGGTGACCCTGGGCCGGCCCCGGGGTAGCGTCGGGCACCACCTCAAGGCCCTGGAAGCGGCCGGGATCATCCGGGTGGTGCGCACCCGCAAGGTGCGGGCCCTGACCGAGAAGTACTACGGGCGGGTGGCCGACACCTACCTGTTCCCGGAGATGGAGGGCGAGGAGATGCCTCCCCTCCTGGCCGAGGCCCTGGCCGACATGCGGTCCTCTCTGCGGGGCCCGGTCGGCTTCCTCACCCTGCGCCACGCCCGGATGTCGGAGGCCGACGCCGGCCTCTACGAGGCGATGCTGATGGAGTTGGCCGAGGAGTTCGCCACGCAGGAGCCGTCCGGCGACCAGGTGTTCGGCCTGGTCATCGGGCTCTACCCGACCGCCCGGCCCTCGCTGCCGGCCACCGAAGAGACCGAAGAGACCGAGGAGACGAAGTGAGCACGGAGAAGGCCCCGCGCCAGAAGGTGCCCCTGGGAGGCCGCTACTGGCGCCTGTGGACGGCCAGCGTCATCTCGAACCTGGTGGCTCAGCGCCTGCCCTGGCTGATCTTCACCCTGCCCGCCGGGGTGATCACCGACCGCCTCGACCGGCGCCGCATCATGGTCTGGGCCGATGTGGCCCGGGCGGCCCTGGTCTCGGTGATCGCCACCGCGGTGCTCATCGGCCGGCGGGGCTTGCCGTCGCCGGAGGAGGTAGCCGGGGGCGGCGACATCCCCACCAACGGCGCCGTCTACGGGGTGCTGCTGGGAGCGGTCCTCCTGCTCGGCTTCGCCGAGGTCCTGCGCGACAACGCCGGGCAGACCTTCCTGCCCGCCCTGGTGAAGCCGGAGGCGCTGGAGAAGGCCAACGGCAGCCTGTGGGGCGCCGAGATGCTGGCCAACTCGTTCATCGGCCCGCCGCTGGGGAGCCTGCTCCTCGGCGTGGGCTTCGCCCTGCCCTTCTTCGTCAACGCCGGGGGCTACGCCGTGGCCGCCGGGCTCATCTTCCTGATCGCCGGGCAGTTCCGGGCCAAGGGCGCCGCTTCACCCGGCACCCGGGTGCAGTGGCGGGTGGAGATGAAGGAAGGCTTCTTCTGGCTGTGGCACCACGAACTGCTGCGGCCGATGGCGATCATCCTCGGCCTGCTCAACGGCCTGGGGATGATGATGTGGGCCACCTTCGTGCTCTTCGCCCAGGAGGAGCTGGACCTGGAGACCGGCCTGTTCACCGGGGTCTTCCAGCCGGTGGCCCACCTCTTCGGTTTTCAGAGCGTGGGGACCTTCATCTTCACCCTGCTGATCATGGGCGGGGCGGTGGGCGGCATCATCGGGAGCCTGCTGGCCGCCCGGGTCAGCAAGGCCCTGGGCAGCGGGCCGTCTCTCTACCTCACCATCCTGGGCGGGGCGGTCACCGCCGCCGTCACCGGCATCGCCACCCGGTGGTGGCTGGCTTTCCTGATGACGGTGATCGCGACCTTCACCTCGATCCTGTGGAACGTGATCACCGTGTCGCTGCGCCAGACGATCATCCCCGACCACCTGCTGGGCCGGGTCAACAGCGTCTACCGCTTCTTCGGGTGGGGGATGATGCCCATCGGCTCGCTGATCGGCGGGGCGGTGGTGGCGCTGGGCACCTCCTGGGTGTCGCGGTCCCAGGGCCTGCGCTGGCCGTTCTTCGTGGTCGCCGGGGGTCACATGGCGCTGCTGATCTACGCCCTGCCCCGGCTGACGACGGCCAAGATCGAAGGGGCCCGGGTCGAGGCGCTGGCGCGCCACGAAGCCGAGCAGGGGCCAGGTTCTGCCTCCCCCGTGGGGACGGGGGAGGCGCGGGCGGCGGAGCCGCCGGCGGTGCCAGGTTTGGCCTCCCCCGTGGGGACGGGGGAGGCGCGGGCGGCGGAGCC
>JALOLI010000140.1 GCA_025456165.1 Acidimicrobiia bacterium
GCATCGGCCGACTCCTTCACTGTGACCGGCCTGCCGGCCCCCGCCGACGAGTCGAACCTGGCCTGGCGGGCGGTGGCGGCAGCCCGGGCCGTCGCCAGTCGCCCGTTATCGGCCGCCCTCACCCTGGACAAGCGCATCCCCCTCGCCGCCGGCCTCGGCGGCGGGAGCGCCGACGCCGCCGCCGCACTGGTGCTGGCCGGTGCCTGGTTCGGGGTGAGCCTCGCCGACCGGGACCGGCTCGCCCCGGGCCTGGGGGCCGACGTGCCCTTCTGCCTCCTCGGGGGCACCGCCTGGATGGAGGGCTACGGGGAGCGCCTCACCGCCCTTCCCCCGTTGCGCGGGTTCTGGCTGGCGGTGGCCGTGCCGCCGTTCGAGGTCCCGACCGGGGCTGCCTACTCGCGCTGGGACGAGCTCGAAGGGCCCGATGGGCCGGCGGTGCCGGGGCGGGACCTGCCGCCGGAACTGCGGCCCTTCGAGCCTCTGGTCAACGACCTGGTGCCCGCCGCCCTCTCACTGGCCCCGGGCCTGGGGGACTGGGCGGCCGACCTCCGCCGGCTCTGGGGACGGGCGCTGCTGATGTCGGGGAGCGGGCCGGCGCACTTCGCCCTGTTCCCCACGGCATCGGAGGCGGCGGCGGCGGCCGCGGCGGTCTCCGGGTCCCGGGGGGCCCGGGCCTGCCTCCCCTTGCCGCAGGGCTGGCAGGTGCCCTCCGGTACACTGCCCTGACCCCCTGTTGGGGGGTGGTGTAATCGGCAGCACGCGGGGTTTTGGTCCCCGAAGAATGGGTTCGAGCCCTATCCCCCCAGCCCAGACCCACCACGGGAGGAGCGCATGAGCCTGCGGGCGATGCCGGCCGGGGCACCCGGATGAAGTCGGACCGGCCCAAGGTGCTCTTCAGCGTCGCCGGGCGCCCTTTGCTGGCCTGGGTGCTCGACGCGGTCGCCGGCGCCGGGCCCGACGAGGTCGTGGTCGTGGTGGGCCACGGCGCCGCCGAGGTGCAATCCGCGCTGCCTTCCGGCGTTCGGGGGGTGGTCCAGGAGCCGCAACTGGGCACCGGCCATGCCGTCATGACCGCCCTGGAGGCGATGGGCGAGGTCGGCGGCGACACCGTCCTCGTCGTCCCCGGCGACACCCCACTGCTGCAGACCGAGACCCTCCGGGCCCTGGTAGCGGCGCTTCCCGGCGCTCCGGCCGCGCTGCTGACCGCGGTGATGCCCGACCCGACCGGCTACGGCCGGGTGCTGCGGGAAGGCTCGAAGGTCGTCGGCATAGTCGAGCACCGCGATGCCACCACCGAGCAGCGAGGCATATCCGAGGTGGCCGTGTCCACCTACGCCTTCTCCGGCGCCGCTTTGGCCGGGGCGCTGGCCGGGCTGAGCCGGGGCAACGACCAGGGCGAGTACTACCTC
The DNA here is from genome assembly GCA_025456165.1 of Acidimicrobiia bacterium. The sequence goes on from JALOLI010000140.1 coordinate 1,410, forward strand.
ACCGACGCGGTGGCGGCCCTGGCGGCGGGCGGCGAGGTGCGCGCCGTTGCGGTGGCCGACCCGGCCGAGGTGCAGGGGGTGAACTCGCACGAGCAGCTCGCCTCCGTGGCGGCCGTGGCCCGGGCCCGCCTCAACGCCTCCTGGATGGCGGCCGGGGTGGAGATGGTGGACCCCGGGCGGGTCTACATCGATGCCGGCGTGACCCTGGAGGCGGGAGCCCGGCTCTACCCGGGGGTGCACCTGGAGGGCGGCACCACGGTGGCCGCCGGGGCGGAGGTGGGCCCCGACGTCTTCGCCGTGGACAGTGCCATCGGGCCGGGAGCGCGGGTTTGGTACTCGGTGCTGCGGGGGGCCGAGGTGGGGGAAGGCGCCCAGGTGGGCCCCTTCGCCAGCCTGCGGCCGGGCACGCGCCTGGAGGCCGGGGCCAAGGCGGGCACCTTCGTCGAGACCAAGGCCACCGTGGTGGGCCGGGGCAGCAAGGTGCCCCATCTCTCCTACATCGGCGACACCCTGATCGGGGAGGGCTCGAACATCGGCGCCGGCACCATCACCTGCAACTACGACGGGCGGGAGAAGCACCGCACCGTCATCGGCGACCGGGTGTTCATCGGGTCGGACACCATGCTGGTGGCCCCGGTCACCGTGGGCGACGACGCCGTCACCGGGGCCGGTTCGGTGATCACCCGCGACGTGGCGGCCGGGGCGCTGGCGGTGGAGCGCGCCGAGCAGCGCGAGGTGCCCGGCTACGCTGCCCGCAAGGCGAGACAGGCGCCCCGCAGGGTGCCCAAGAAGGAGTGAATCGCAAGTGGAACTGCCCGGCCGCAAGCGCATGATGCTCTTCTCGGGGTCGGCCAATCCGCCGCTGGCGGACGAGGTGGCCGGCCTGCTCGGCATTCCCGTCGGCGGGGTGGAGCGCTCCCACTTCGCCAACGGCGAGATCTACGTCCGCTTCACCGAGAGTGTCCGCGGCGCCGACTGCTTCGTGCTGCAGAGCCACAGCAAGCCGATCAACTTCCACATCATGGAGCAGCTGATCATGCTCGATGCCCTGCATCGGGCGTCGGCCAAGCGCATCACTGCGGTCGTGCCCTTCTACGGCTACGCCCGCCAGGACAAGAAGCACCTGGCCCGCGAGCCCATCACGGCGCGCCTCATGGCCGACCTGCTGATCGCCGCGGGGGCCGACCGCATCGTGTCCATGGACCTGCACAGTGCCCAGATCCAGGGGTTCACCGTCAAGCCCTTCGACCACCTCACCGCCCTGCCCGTGTTTCTGGAGTATCTCCACTCCGCAGTCGGCAAGGACATGGTGATCGTTTCCCCCGACACCGGGCGGGTGCGCCTCGCCTCCCTCTACGCCCGGCACCTGGATGCCGGCGTGGCCTTCATCCACAAGCGGCGCCGGCCCGACCTGCACAACGAATCCGCCGCCCTGCAGGTAGTGGGCGACGTCGCCGGCCTGCACGCCGTCATCGTGGACGACATGATCGACACCGGGGGCACGGTGGTGGCCGCCGCCGAGTTGCTCCGCCAGGCCGGGGCCGTCAGCGTGCGGGCCCTGGCCACCCACGGCGTCCTGTCGCCTCCGGCGGCGGAACGCTTCGCCGACTGTGCCCTGGAGGAAGTGGTCATCACCAACACCCTGCCGGTGCCCCCCGACGCCGCCGGGCTGCCCAATCTGCGGGTGCTCTCGGTGGGCCCGATCCTGGCCGACGCCCTGCGCGCCATCTTCATCGAGGAGTCCGTCTCGGCCCTGTTCATGGGCGAGAACGCCTAGCCCCGACCCACCGTCTGGGGCTCAGGCCGCCGGGTGCCCCGCCGGGACGAGGTAGAGCGGCACGCAGCCTTCGGGCAGGCGCAGCAGGCGAGCCACTCCCTCAGGATCGTGCGCTCCCACCGGATAGGCCCACAGCCCCAGGGCCTCCGCCTGCAGCAGTACGTTCTGGGCAGCATGCCCCAGGCCCATGGCGAGGTAGCGATCGGCTCTCTCCGGGTAGCGGGCGGTGGTGCGGGCGGCTACCACGGCCAGCACGATCACCGCGCCGGCTCGGAGTAGGTGGTCGTCGTCGCGGGTGACCGAGCGCAGCGGGGCCCGCAGGTCGGCGGGATCGATCTCTTCGAGAGAGTGGGCGGCGCCGTCGTAGCGGAAGGCACCAGAGGGGGTGACGGCGTACACCTCATGCGGTCCGGTGTTGCCGGCGGTGGGGGTGGTGCGGCGCCCGTCGGGCCCGGTGACGCCGTGCGCCGCCCAGAGCAACTGGCCCAGCTCGCCGGGGGAGAGGGGAGCGCCGCTGAAGTCGCGACGGGAGCGGCGCCGGGCGAGCGCCGCCTCCACGGAAACGGGGCCGTCGATGCGGGGCGGGGGCAGCTGGGGTGCCGGCATGGGCTTCATCGTATGTCGCGGAAGAACCCGCCCAGGCCGCGGGTGCGCCGCCGCGACCTTTGGATCCCGGTTATCAGGGAGGCGGCCTCGGCTCCCCCGAGACTCCCCTTTTCCAGCAGGGCCTCGGCCACGGCCTCGACCGCTTGCCAGGTGCCGGGCAGCTCGAGCAGGCCGCCGGCCCGGTGGCGCAGCCACTCGAGGTAGGCCTCGTTCTCCCCGTCGCTTCGGGTGACGCGCCGGCCCAGGTCGGCCAGCGGCTCCAGGGCCCGGCCCCAGCCCTCGGGGGGCGCCCCACCGTCCCAGCAGGCCCGGGCCTCGCTGAGCAGGCCGGCCCACTGGGCCAGGATCTCCAGTTCCAGGCGGTGCCGGGCGGCGCTTCCCAGGTCCACCGGCCAGCGGCGGCCGCCGGTTTCGTCTTCGGCTGCCGGCTGCAGGGACAGCGCGCGCGGGGCACGGCCCTGGGCGTGGTGGGCCACGGCGAGGCCCGCCCTCCGGTAGGCGAGGCGGGTGCGCTCGCGGTCCTGTTCTGATGGCATGCGACCTCCTCCGGGAGACAGGCTAGGGCCGGCCGGGCACGCCGCGGGCGGCCTACTCCCCGATGACCTTGACCAGCACCCGCTTGCGGCGCCGGCCGTCGAACTCGCCGTAGAAGATCTGCTCCCAGGGCCCGAAGTCGAGGCGCCCGCCGGTGACGGCCACGACCACCTCACGCCCCATCACCTGGCGCTTGAGGTGGGCATCGGCGTTGTCCTCACCGGTGCGGTTGTGGTGGTAGCCGGCCACCGGCTCGTGGGGGGCGAGGCCTTCCAGCCAGACCTCGTAGTCGTGGTGCAGGCCGCTTTCGTCGTCGTTGATGAAGACGCTGGCGGTGATGTGCATGGCATTCACCAGGACGATGCCTTCCTGTATCCCGCTGTCCCGCACCGCCTGCTCCACCTGTGGGGTGATGTTGAGGAAGCCCCGGCGGGCGGGGACCTCGAACCAGAGCTCCCGGCGATGGCTCTTCATGCCGCTCCTCAGGTCTCGACTTCCAGGCGACAGGCTCCCGAGTAGTTGTCATCGGCGGTGAGGACCACGGTGATGGTGGCCCCCGGCGGGATCGGTGTCGTCAGGGTGTCCAGGTCGAAGTCGGGGATGGCCACCTGGCCGTCGTCGCCGGCCACTGCCGTGGCCAGATCGGCGTAGAGCAGGGTGCCGACTTCGATGCTGAGCACGACCGTGGCCCCCGGATCGGTGGTGCCCTCCATGCCGTTCAGCAGCCGCTCACCGCTCTCCCAGCCGACGCTGCACGCCGAGAAGCGCGGCCCCTCCGGCGTGGTGTCGAAGATCGACTCGGCAGGGAAGGGTCCCAGGGGAAAGGCCTGACGGTTCATCGCGTTCGCCAGGCCGGTCTGGGTGGCGATGTCGGCTCCGCTGAGAATGGCGTAGGACCCGAGCCCGAGACTGGTCCCGTCGCTCTGGCACTGCAGGACGACGGCGGGAGTGTCGAGGGCCGGCGGCGGGTCCACCGGGTCGAAATGGAACAGCGCCGGCGCCTCGGGGTCGCGGCTGCCGATCCATACGCCCGTGCTCGCGCCTGCGCCGTCGCCGGGGGGCGGA
>JALOLI010000141.1 GCA_025456165.1 Acidimicrobiia bacterium
CAACCGTAGGGGCGTACCTCGCCGGGCGGGATCTCCGCCGCCAGGTGCAGCACCGCCGCCTGGAACTCGCTCAGCCGGGCCAGGTCCACCGGCACGCCGCGGGTGCGGCCCGCTGCCAACGCCCGGTCGACGGCGGCCGCCAGCCGCGTCGGAAGCGCCTCGGCGAGGACCACTTCTCGGCCGAAGCGCGTCCGGTAAGCAGCCTCGAAACGCGCCGGCTCACCGGCAAGGTCCACCAGCGACACGCCGCGGCCGGTGAAGGCGACGAACACCGGCCCCAGCGGACTGGGCCGGATGGCATAGCGGTCGGCGAGGCCGGTGCGGGCCAGCACCTCCGGCGCCAGGTGGGCCGGGGCCGGTTCGCGCAGGGCGGCGAGGCGGGCGGGGGTGTCGCTCATCGTTCCTCCTCCAGAAGGGTGCGCAACTGCTGCAGGCCGCGGTGCACGTCGGCCTTGACCGTGCCCACCGGGCGGCCGAGGGCGGCGGCCACCTCGGCGTAGGAGAGGCCGGTCACGTGGCGCAGCACCACGGCCGAGCGCGGCGCCCAGGGGAGCCGGGCCAGCTGCACCGCTAGGCACTCGCCCCCGGAGGTGGCCACGGCGAGCGCTTCCGGCCCGGGGGCCGGGTCGGAAGCGGCGGCAGCCGGGTCGAGGGCTTCCGTCGGACGCCGCCGGGCGGACCGGGCCCGGTTGCGGCAGAGGTTGGCGGCGATGGTCCATACCCACTCCCGCAATCGCAGCTCTCGAATCCGCTCCGCCTCGTAAGTCCCCAGGGCCCGGTAGGCCCGCAGGAAGGCTTCCTGGGCGATGTCCTCGGCATCGGCCCGGCTGCCGGTGAGGCGGAGGGCGCCGGAGTAGACCCCGTCGATCAGCGCCCGGACCAGGTGAGGGAAGGCGGCATCGCGATCGGCGGCCAGCGCCGCCGGCAGGTCTGCCATCCCCACTCTTCGTCTCACCGCCATCTCACCTCCTCATCGCCAAGAACACCGGGCCGGGCCCTCCGGTTGCATTCTCCTGGAACCGGACCTGAGGGGGTACGCGTAGGTCCGCCTCAGGGCCGCTTGCCGGCCTACCATCGGCCGGCATCCGGCGAGGGGCGGCGTCCTATTGGTGCACCCCCTTGCCGTCCGTTTCGCCGTCGTCACGGAGACCCTATGCCGATCGGGAACGCCCTGGTGGGCGGGGTGCTGCGCTCCCCGCTGCACCGCACCATGAGCCGCTCGCTGCTGTTGCTCAGCTACCGGGGCCGGCGCACCGGCAAGGAGTACACCATCCCGGTGGGCTACGCCCGCTATGCCGACGACGAGTTGGTGGTGATCGCCGGACGCCCCGGCGGCAAGACCTGGTGGACCAACATGCGCGGGTCCCTGCCGGTGCGGGTCCGCCTGGCCGGCAAGGACATTCAGGGGGAGGCCCGCCTGGTCACCGGCGATGAGGCCGTGCCCCGCCTCGCCGTCTATCTCGAGCAGATCCCCCGGGCGGCGCGCCCCTTCGGCATCGAGACCGGCCCGGACGGCAGGGTGGCCCCGGAGCGCCTCTCCGCTGCGGCGGCCGCGGTCCAGGTGGTCTCCGTCCGTCTCAGGCACTGACGGGGGCCGGGCGGGAGCCCGTGTTCCCGCGCCGCCCCTCGGTAGCATCCCGCTCGGCAGAGGGAGGCGACAGCAGTGAGCGGATGGCGGGCCGGCCTGGTCGCCGCCGCGGTCGGCGGACTGATCCTGATCGTCGGGATCATCGTGCATGCCGTCGGTGGGGACGACGGCGATCCCGGCACGACCACCACTGCGGCTTCCGGCGACGTCGCCCTGGCCTGCGTGCCGGCCTTGAAGGACGCTTGCGCCGACCTGGGAGCCACCCTCGGGGTCGCCGTCCGCACCTTCCGTCCCGGCACCGACCCCAGCGGCGACCTGGTGATTGTCGCCCCGGTGGAGGAACTGCCTTTCGGCCCGGACGGGGCCGTTCTGGTGGCCCGCAGTCCGGTGGCCATCGCCGTGTGGCGGGAGCGGGCGGTGATCCTGGCCCCGGCGTGCGGCGGCACCATCACCAAGGCTTGTCTGGAGGGCGCCTACGGCGAGCAGTGGGGCGACCTGGGCGGCAACGCCGCCTGGGCCCTCTTCAAAGTCGGCCTGGCCGACCCGACGCGGTCCGCCTCAGCCATGGAGGCCTGGCGACTGGTGGTGGATTCGGGCGGGGTGCCCGCCGGCCTCGACGATTCGCTTCGGGTGCGGGCCGCCGACGACGCCGCCCTGATGCTCGAAGTGGCGCAGTTCGGCCCCTCCCGGGCCGATGCGGTGATCACCACCGAGGCGGCCATCGCCGGCCAACTGGTGAACGTGTGGGACGTCGGCCGCCTCGAGGTGTACTACCCGGACCCGGGCCCCTGGGTGGACTACTTCGCGGTGGCCCGAGGGGGCGATGCCGAGCGCTTGCTCGAGCGCCTTATGAGCGACGAGGTCCAGGCCCGGCTCCCCGCCCTGGGCCTGCGCCCCGGCACCGACGCGGCGGTCATAGGACTGCCGGAGGGTTTGGGCACCCCGGGCCAGCCGTTCGCGCCCCTGGACGCGACCGAGCGGGACACGCTCCTGGCGGCCTGGCAGGATCTGTGAGCGAGGAGGGCACATCGTGGATCGCCGGCAACTGAACGCTCTGGTCGGGGCGGCCGCGGTAGTCGTGGTGGGCCTGCTCATCTGGGCCATCGCCGCCGCCACCGGCGGGGGCGACGAGGAGGCCGATGGCTCGACCACTACCGGGGTCCCCGAGAACTGTGTCGAGGTGCCGGCGGCGGTGTCGGCGGAGAAAGTGACCCTGCTCACCGACCTGGCCGAGTCCTTCAACGCCACCGATCCCAAGGTCGACGGGCAATGCGTGCGCATCACCATCTACCGGGTGGCCTCGGGCCTGGGGGCGAGCCAGCTGGCCGAGGGGTGGTCCGTGGCGGACACCGGCGCTCCGGCCCCGGTCGTGTGGAGCCCCTCGTCGAGCGCCTGGGGGGCCGTCGTCAACTACCGGCTTTCCCTGGCCGGCCAGGCCCCCATGGCCAGCGACTTCGAGCGCATCATGATCAGCCCCCTGGTCCTGGGCATGCCCCGCCCCATGGCCGAGGCCCTGGGCTGGCCCGAGGCCGAGATCGGCTGGGCCGACGTCCTCTCCCTTTCCCAGGACCCGGAGGGCTGGGGCGCCTACGGGCACCCCGAGTGGGGCCAGTTCAAGCTGGGCAAGACCAATCCCAACTTCTCCACCTCCGGGCTCTCGGCCACCGCCGCCATCTACTACGCCGCCACCGGCAAGGTGGCCGGACTCACCCTGGACGACATCGGGTCTTCGCAGACCGCCGCCTTCGTGCGCGGGGTCGAGGCGGCCACGGTCCACTACGGCGACACCACGATGACCTTCCTGGAGAACATGCTGCGCGAGGACCTGGCGGGGCGGCCGCTTTCGTACGTGTCGGCGGTGGCCATCGAGGAGGTCTCGATCATCGCCTACAACCGGGGCGACCCCGGCGATGTGGGCCTGGAGGATCCCACCCCGCCCAACGTGCCCCTGGTGGCCATCTACCCCAAGGAGGGCACCCTCTTCTCGGACAACCCGGCCTATGTGCTCGACGCCTCCTGGGTCAGCGAGGTGCAGCGGCAGGCGGCGCTGGACTTCCGCTCCTTCGTCATCGACTCGCCCGAGAACCAGGCGCGGGCCCTGGACTTCGGGTTCCGGCCGGGCAACCCGGCGGTCCCGGTCGGCGACCCGATCACCACCGCCAACGGCCTGAACCCGTCGCAGCCCAAGACCGAACTGGAGCTGCCCGACCCGGCGGTGCTGGCGGCGCTGGTGGACTCCTGGGAGTCCTACCGCAAGACCGCCCGCGTCATCATCGTCTTCGACGTCAGCGGCTCGATGGGCGACCTGGGCGGGGAGGGCTACACCAAGCTCGACCTGGCCAAGCAGGCGGTGCTCGCCTCCCTCGACGAGTTCAAGCCCGAGGATGAGGTGGGCTTGTGGATCTTCTCCACGGAGCTGGATGGGGCAATCGACTACCTGGAGTTGCTGCCCCCGACGCCGCTGACTGAAGGGCGGGCCCGCATCGAGCAGGCGGTCGCCGGTCTCATCCCCATGGCCGGCACCGGCCTCTACGACACCACCCAGGCGGCGGTGCAGGCGGTGCGGGAGGCCTACGACCCCACCAAGATCAACGCGGTGCTGTTGCTCACCGACGGCATGTGCGACGACTACGAGCCGGGGTGCGAGTTGGAGCCGCTGCTCGGCTTCCTGTCGTCGAGCGAGCGCGATGTGGTGCGGGTGTTCGCCGTGGCCTACGGAGCCGATGCCGACGTGGCCACCCTGCAGGCCATCACCAACGCCTCCCAGGCCCGCCTCTACAAGGCCACCGACCCGCTGACGATCGAACGGGTCTTCCAGCAAGTGGTCTCCAACTTCTGATGCCGCTCTCCGACCGCTTTCGCTGGAACCCCCGGGTGCGCAAGGGCGCCTTGCTGGCCCGGGCCACGCTGTCGCCCTGGGGATTGGCCGCCGGCGGCGGCCTGGCCGGCATCGGCCTGGCGACGGGGATCGGCCTGCCCTTCGTGATCGCCGCCGGGGCGGTGGCCTGGCTCACCTCGGTGGTGCTGCACCTGCGCGACCCGGTGCTGGTCCGCTCCCTGATG
>JALOLI010000142.1 GCA_025456165.1 Acidimicrobiia bacterium
GCCACCGACTTCGAGCGGGCCCTGGCCCTGGAGGCCTACTTCCGCGACTCCGGCGCCTTCCGCTACTCCATAGAGGTGGATCCGGGGCACGCCGCCACCGACCTCGCCGACTGGCTGCTCGACCCGGCGAGCCCCAACTACCACACCGGCTACTGCGAGCAATTCGCCACCGCCATGGCGGTGATGGCCCGTCTCTCCGGCCTCCCCAGCCGGGTGGTCCTGGGCTTCACCCCGGGCTGGCTCTACGAGGGACGGGTCGTGGTGAGCGATCGCAACGCCCACGCCTGGGTCGAGATCTGGATGCCCACCCAGGGCTGGGTCCGCTTCGACCCCACGCCGCGGGGCGACGGCGTCAACCCGGCCACTTCCGACGGACTGCCCTTCGACCTGGCGGAGTACCTGGACATCGAGGTCACCTCCTCGACCTTCGCCCCCGGCACGAACCCGCCGGTGTCCCGCCCCGAAGACGGCGAGGAGCTGACCATCCCCTCGACCGTGCCCGGGGAGGGGCAACGCTGGGAGATGCCGGCCGTCCCCGCCTGGTTCATCGTCTTGGCGGCCGCCCTGGCGGCGGCCTTCGGCCTGATCCCGGCGCTCAAGTGGGTCCGTCGCCGCCACCGCCTGCGGGCCCTGTCCACCGGCGATGTGTCGGCCGCCTGGCGGGAGATCGTGGACCGCCTCTCCGACCTCGGGGAAGAGCCCTCCCGGGCGGCCACTCCAGTGGAAGTGGCGGCGGCCACCGACCCGGCGATGCTGCCGCTGGCCCGCGCCTACGGGGAAACGGTCTACGGGCGGCCGGTCGGCCGGGCATTCGACCTGGGCCCGGTGGTGATCGCCACCCGGTCGCTGGAGGACACCGAGGGGCGCCTGTCCGGTCGCTTCTCGCGGCTCCGCCGGTTCGCGGCCTGGTACCGGCTCCGCTCATTGGCTCCGCGCCGCTGGCGCCCGCGCCGCTCCCGCTGAGCGGACGCAGCGGCAGGTCCGGGGCATCATCGGAATCCGCAGGACCCCAAGCAAGGCGGCGCGGCCGGCCTAGTTGCCGGTGGCTTCGACGTCATCCTCGACGCGGCGCAGCATCTCGAGGAACTGGTCGCGGTCGAGCTCGAAACGGGTCACGTCCTCAGCAACTTCGCGGGTGATCTCCCCGATGGCGACGAAGAAGGCGAGCTGCCCGTCGCGCAGGGCGTCGATGACCTCTTCGTCGTTGGAGGCGACGCGGAAGATGCTGTGGCCGTCGGTGATCAGGCGGACCTCGGCGAGGTGCCGTTCCATGTCGGCGGTGCGGCGGAGGTAGTCCCAGGCCCGGCGCACCCGCTGCAGCGACATGCCGTTGTCGAGCAGGCTCTTGACCACCCGGAGGGCGACCAGGTCGCGGAAGGCGTACAGGCGCCGCCGGCCGGGCCGGCCGCCGGTGCGTTGCAGGGTGGGGCGCACCAGATTGACCCGGTCCCAGTAGCGCAACTGATGGGAGGTGCAGCCGGTTAGCCGACACGCCTGCTGTGCCGAGAAACCCTCCAAGACCATCCCTCCCGAAAGTCCCCGCCCGGGCCCCTGTGAGAGGCCCGTGCTCCTGCTCCCCCGTCCCTACCCCTGCCGGCCACTCCCCGGATGCCGGCGCAGCCGATCCCTCCAAGCCCGCTCGGAGGCTACTCCGGCGCGTCGTCGCGCGATGGCGACGATCCAGGCGACCGACACCACCATGAGCACGAACCCGGCCAGGGCCACCAGCGTCAGCCTGGTGAAGAACACCAGCATCAGAGCCGCCCCGCCGATGAGCCCGAGGAGAGCCCACTTGAGCTGCCGCCCTGACCCGGCCGCCAGACCCGCCGTCCTCACGGTCTCGGCCAGTTGCGGGTCGTCCTCATAGAACTGCCGCTCGATCTCTTCGAGAATGCGCTGCTCTCTGTCGTCGAGTGGCATCAGGACTCCGCGTCGGCCGGTCCACCGAGTATACCGAAGCCGAACCACCACTCGCCCGGGACTGCCTGCCTTATTCTACCAGGGGCTCCCGGCGGTCTTCCGGACGCCCCGACAGGCGGGCGCGGCGCACCGCGGCGCGCCCGAAACGCTCCCGAACTCGGCTCATCGCCGCCTCCACTTCGTCCCAGCGGCGAGGCTCCAGAGTGAGTTGGCGCGGCGCTCCCGGCTGCTCCAGTCCCTCCCCCGCCAGGCCCAGCAGACGCACCTTCCGCCGCCCGACTGCGGCGCGCTCGAGCAACTCGAGGGCCGCGTGGTACAGATCCTGGGCCGTTTCCACCGGTGCCGCGAGGGTGCGGCTCCGGCTGATGGTGGTGAAGTCGGCGAAACGCACCTTGAGCCCTACCACGCGGGCCGCCACCCCCGCCGCCCGCAGCCGCCCGGCGAGGCGGTCGGCGAGGCGGAGCAGCTCCTCCTCCATCGCCGGCCCTCCCGCGATGTCGGTCCCGAACGTCTCCTCGATGGAGACCGACCGGGCCGGCCCCCCAGCCTCGACGGGCCGCTCGTCGATGCCGCGGGCCAGGTCGCTCAGGTGGCCGCCCATGGCCCGCCCGAGCCGCCGTTCCAGCAGTTCCCGCGGCAAGGCCTCGAGATCCCCCACCGTGCGCACCCCCAATTCCTCCAGGCGGGCCAGGGTCGCCTCCCCGACCCCCCACAGCGCCTGCACCGGCAGGGAGCCGAGGAAGGCAGCCTCCTCACCGGCCCTGATCAGGAACAGGCCGTCGGGCTTGGCCGCCCGGCTCGCCAGCTTGGCGAGAAGCTTGCTGGTCGCCAGCCCCACCGAGGCCGGCAGCCCGGTGCGCTCGCGCACCGCCCGGCGCAGCGCGGCGCCAACCTCCTCGGGTGAGGGGTAGCTCAACCGCAGGCCGGCGATGTCCAGGAAGGCCTCATCGACCGACAGGGGCTCCACGACCGGCGTGAAGGAGGCGAAGACGGCGAACGCCTCCTCCGAGGCGGCCGAGTAGGCCCGGTGATCCGGCGCCAGGAATCGCGCCTGCGGGCAGAGGCGCCGGGCATGGACTGTGGGCATCGCCGAGCGCACCCCGCAGGCGCGAGCCTCGTAGGACGCCGAGGTCACCACTCCGCGGCCTCCCAGGCCGGCCACGATCACCGCCACCCCTCGCAACTCGGGACGGCGCCGGCGCTCCACCTCCACGAAGAAGGCGTCCATGTCGACGTGGGCGATGTGCTCGGCGAAGCGCTCCACGGGGCTCACCGTACCCGCTCCCTACACTCCCGGCCGTGCTTGCCGCCCTGCATCTGGTGCGCCACGGCGAGGTGGCCAACCCCCGCCACGTCTGCTACGGCGACCTGCCCGGATTCGGGCTCAGCCCTGCCGGCCGCCGTCAGGCGGAGGCCGCCGCGACTCACCTCGCCGGGACCGGCGCCGATCTGCTGCTCACCTCTCCCCTGCAGCGCGCCCTCGAGACGGCGAAGGCCATCGGCCGGCGCCTCGGCCTGGAGCCCGTAGTCGACGACCGGCTAACCGAATGGCGCCTCGGGGTGCGCTGGAACGGTGTGGTCTGGGAGGAACTCCCGGCGGCGTTCCCCGGGGAACTGGAGGCTTACTTGGAGCACCCCGCCGACCTCCCCTTCTCCCCAGAGAGCCTCGCCGATGCGGCGCAACGCCTGGCCGTGCTGGCCGCCGGCCTCGGCGACGCGCATCCGGGTGCCACCGCCATCCTGGTGTCACACCAGGACCCGGTGCAGGCGGCGCGCCTGCTGCTCACCGGCGGCGACCTCACCTCGCTGCACCGGCGCAAGCCGGGGCACGCCGCGGTGATCACCCTCGCTCCGGGGAACCCGTGGCGGGAGGTCTCCTGCTGGGAGCCGGACCTCCCCGCCACTCGATTCCCCCCGGTGTGATCCCCCTCGGCCCGCGCCGGGCCTAAACTGCCGCCACCACAAGAGGAGGCTCCCCGACGGTGCGGCGCGGCTTCGGCACGATCATTGCTCTGGCCCTGGTTCTGGCCGCCTGCGGCAGCGGGCCTTCCCCCGAGGCGCTCGCCCGCAACGAGGCGCCGCCCACCACGACCAGCACCACCCTGCCTCCCGAGGGAGTGGTGGTCGTCAGGATCACCAACGGCAAGTTCACCCCGGCGCTGCTCGAGATCAAGCTCGAAGAGCAGTGGATCGTGCGCTGGATCAACGAGGACCCGCCGCGCGAGTACGTGCTCACCGCCCGTGACATCTTCGAGAGCCCCACCCTGCTGCCCGGGGAGTCTTTCGAGTTCGACTTCAGCGGGCTCGAGCCGGACATCTACCGGTACTACACCTTCATCGGCAACCAGCGCATCCCCGGCATGGTGGACACCCGGCCGGAGCGCTGAGCCGGCGCCGGCCGGCGGCGCTTCCCCTGATCCCCTTCAGTCGCGGCGCGCCCGCAATCGGGCCAGCAGCGCCTCGTCGGTGGGGAACGCCAGCTCGGGGAGGCCTTCCAGGCTGAAGAAGGCGGCGTCGTCGGCGTCGTCCCCGGGGTGCAGAGTCCCGCCCACCATCCGGGCGGCGAACCACACCCCCACCGTCGGCTTCGCCGGGTCGTGGAAGTTCGAGGCCACCTGCAGGACCTCGCCGATCTCGGCGACGAGGCCGGTCTCCTCTTCCAGTTCGCGCCGGGCGGCGGCGCGCACCTCCTCGCCGGCATCGAC
>JALOLI010000005.1 GCA_025456165.1 Acidimicrobiia bacterium
CAGCCCCAAAGCAGCCGGGGCCCCCGCGGGGGCCCCGGCGAATCGGCACGAGAGGCAAGAGGCTACGGGATCAGCACCGCGTCGATGACGTGGATCACGCCGTTGGAGGTCTCGATGTCCGTGGTGATCACGTTGACGCCGTTGATCATCACCTTTCCATCCTCGACCACGATCGCCAGATCGGAGCCCTGGACCGTGGTAGCCGAGGTCAGGTTCACCACATCGGCGGCCATGACCTTGCCGGCCACGACGTGGTACAGGAGGATGTCGGTCAGCGCCGGGATGTCGGCGAGCAGAGCCTCGACCGTGCCCTCGGGCAGGGCGGCGAACGCCTCGTCGGTGGGAGCGAAGACGGTGAAGGGGCCTTCGCCCTTCAGGGTCTCGACCAGGCCGGCGGCCTGAACTGCGGCGACCAGGGTGGTGAAGGAACCGGCCTCTACGGCGGTGTCCACGATGTCCTTGAGGGGAGCCGTGGTGGTGGTGGTCTCGTCGGCCTCGCCTCCGCAAGCGGCCACGAAGAGGCCGAGAGCGGCGAGGATGGCGGCCAATCTGATGGGGGTGCGCATCGGTGATTCTCCAGTAGTTCGGGTTCGGGAGGGCGGTCTGCCCTCGTGCCCTGTATACGGAGCGCTCCGGGGCGACGGATGAGGATTCTGCGGAGTCGGTCCGGTGAGCGGGTGCCGACCGGGCGCCTACAGCGGCAGTCCCAGGCCCCGGGCGATGACCAGCCGCTGGATCTCGCTGGTGCCCTCGCCGATCTCGAGCACCTTGGCGTCGCGATAGAACCGCGACACCGGGGTTTCGTCGACATAGCCGTAGCCACCAAAGATCTGGGTGGCGTGGCGGGTGGCGTCGACGGCGATCTCCGAGGCGTACAACTTGGCCACCGCCGCCTCCTGGCGGAACGGCCGGCCCCGGTCGTGCAGCCAGGCGGCTCGGTAGGTCAGGAGGCGGGCACCCTCCACCGCCACCGCCATGTCGGCGCAGCGGAACGCCACCCCCTGGTTCGCCCCGATGGGCCGCCCGAAGGCCAGGCGCTCCCCGGCATAGGCCACGCTCTGCTCCAGGCAGCCCTGGGCGATGCCCACCGCCATGGCGGCAATGGCCACCCGCCCCTCGTCGAGGATGGCCAGGAACTGGCGGAAGCCCCGGCCGCGCTCGCCGAGCAGGTTCCCCGCCGGCACCCGGCAGTCCTCGAAGCGGAGCCCGTGGGTATCGGAGGCATGCCAGCCCATCTTGCGGTAAGCCGGCTCCACCAGGAACCCGGGCGTCCCCGCCGGGACGACGATCGCCGAGATCTCGGCAGGCCCGGTGCGGGCGGTGACCGTCACCAGCGAAGTGATGGGCGTGCCGGAGTTGGTGATGAACACCTTCTCGCCGTTCACGACCCACTCATCCCCGTCGAGCTCCGCCCGGGTGCGGGTGGCCCCGGCGTCGGACCCGGCCTCCGGCTCGGTGAGCCCGAAGGCGCCCAGCGCCCGGCCGGCCACCAGGTCGGGCAGCCACCGCGCCTTCTGTTCCTCGGTCCCGAACCGGTGGATGGGGTTGGCGCCCAGCGACACCCCGGCTTCCAGAGTGATCGCCATGGAGGCGTCGACCCGGGCGATCTCCTCGATCGCCAGGCACAGCGTCAGCAGGCCGGACCCCGAGCCCCCATACTCCTCGGGGAAGGGCAGCCCGAAGAGGCCCAGGTCCCCCATCCGGCGCACGACGTCGACGGGGAAGTGATGGTCCCGGTCCCACTCCGCAGCGTGCGGGGCGATCTCCGCCTCGGCGAACTCCCGAACCACCTTGCGAAACGCCACATGCTCCGGGGACGGGTCGAAGTCCACTGCTACCTCCCGTTGGCGAGAACAGGCCGTGTCAATGCAGCAGGCGCTCCCCCAGCGCCCGGTAGTAGGCGGCGCCGAGCAACTGGGCCACGCCGGCGAGAGCCACGCCGGCGGCCACCACCACCAGGCCGTTGCGGTACAGAACGCCGTCGGTGATGGTGGTGACGGCGTCGGCGCCCTCTCCCATCACCAGGGTGCCGGCCCCGATCACCCCGATACCGGCGGCGCAAACCACTCCGGCGGCTATGAGCAGCAGCCACCAAGCCAGGCCAATCCCAAGCAGGGGCTGCCGGCGCCAGCGCTCCCCCACCGGTGCCGGGCCGTTGTCGGGGTGCGAGATGCGCTCGATCTCGGAGAGAACCAGGCGCGGGATGACGGCGCCGGCGAGCGGGATGAACCAGCCGCCGACCGCCCACCCCGCAGACCAGGATCGCCCCTCGGCCCCGGAGTGCGCCAGGCTGCGGTAGGCCTGGCTCCCCCACACCAGCAGCAGGATGAACAGCACCAGGCTCACCAGGCCGAGGAACCCCGCCGCGCCCGTCCACAGGTCGGCAGCCCGATCCCACGCCTCCCACTCGTCGGCGTCCGAGCCAACCGGAGCGAACCAGTAGTCGTTCATCTTGGGGACGGCATTGGCCAGGGCCACCACCGCCAGGCCGGCCGCTCCCGCGCTGAGATAGAGGAACAACCGCACCGCGGTGTGGAGGCCCGGGCTGAGCCGCGATTGTGGCATCGCCGCCCAAGGCGGGGCAGGCGGCGCCGGCGGGGCGGGACGCGACTCAGGCGGGTACCACTTCCCGTCGGAAGCCAGCCACCATCCCTCGCCCTGCGGCCGGTCGCTCATCTATGCCTCCCTGATCGGCCCAGCCTACGCCGCGCCGCTCGCCCGCCGTAGCCGGACCACCTCCAGGGCCCCGCCGGCTGCCGGCAGCACCGCCTCGACCACCAAACCGGCTGCCCCGGCCAGGGCGGTGATGCCCCCGGCACCCCTCAGGGATCGAACCCCGGCCCCGTGGCCGGCCAGCGCTTCCACGGCTTCGGCGAGAAAGCGCGCTCCCCTTTTCCCGAGCCCTGCCGGTGCGCCCGGGCGATGGTCGGCCACCACGACGCAACCGGAAGGCGCGGCGACCCGGGCCATCTCGGCCAGGGCGGCACCCCGCCCAGCCGGGGTAAGGGAATGGAACAGCATCGTGGCCGTCACCAGGCCGGCCGCCCCCGAGGGGAACGGAAGGGCGGCGGCATCCCCCCGCACCAGCACCGCTCCGGGCCCGAGCCGGCGGCGGGCCGCAGCGAGCATCTCCGCCGAGGCATCCACACCGGCCACCCGGCATCCGGCGGCGGCGTAGGAGGCGAGGAAGGCTCCGGTGCCGCAACCTACGTCGAGCACCAGCAGGCCGGGGAAGGGCGGCGCCAGTTCCCGGGCCGCCCGGCGCACCCCGGCCAGCATCCGCCCGAAGATCGGCTCGTAGAGTCGGGGAAGGAAGGACACCGCGGCCTACCCGGCCAGGCGGACGGCGGCCGCCTGCAGGCGAGCCCGCTCCCGCCAGAGGTCCACCGTCAGGCATTGCCCCGCCTCCACCACCCGGCGGCCTCCCACCCAGACGTCGGTGACATCGCGGCGGGACCCGGCCCACACCAGGTGGCCGAGCAGGTCGGCCGGCGCCAGCACGGGGCCGTACACCACGTCGTCGAGGGAGACCCGCACCATGTCGGCCCGCCGACCGGGGAGCAAGGCGCCCAGGTCGTCGCGCCCCAGCGCCGCCGCCGCCCCCGAGGTCATCAGCCGCAGGGCGTCCTCCACCCCCAGGGCCCCGGCGTCCCCCTCCCGAAGGCGCGAGTAGAGAAGGGCCAGCCGGGCTTCCTCCCACAGGTCCAGGTTGTCGTTGGAAGCGGGGCCGTCGGTGCCCACTCCGACGGCGATCCCCGCCCGGCGCAGATTCGCCACCGGGGCCAGGCCCGAGGCCAGCTTGCCGTTGGAGCCGGGGCAGTGAGCCACTCCCACCCCGTGGGCGGCGAGCACCCCGACGTCCTCCGGCGTGAGCCACACGCAGTGGGCGGCCAGCGTGCGCGGGACGAGGACGCCCAGATCGGCCAGGTGGGTGGGCACCGTCCGCCCCGTCCGGGCGAGCACCGCGTCGCCCTCGGTGCGGGTCTCGGCGACGTGGAGGTGGATCGGCATGGCTTCCGCCCGGGCCGCCTCCGCCACCTCCCGCAGGGCCCCGTCGGAGAGGGTGTACGCCGAGTGCGGCCCCAGGCCGACCTCAACCAGATCCTCGCCGGCGAGGCCATCCCGGAGCGTCACGGCGTCGCGGATCATGTCCGACGCCGTCCCGAAGCGCTCCCAGCCCGGGGCTTCCACCACGGCCGGGAACACCAGACTGCGCAGGCCGGCCTCGAGGGCCCCCTCGGCCACGGCGCCGGCGTGGAAGTACATCTCGACGCTGGTGGTGATCCCTCCCAGCAGCATCTCCGCCGCACCGACCAGCATCCCCACCCGGGCATCATCCGGAGTCATGCGGGCCTCCCGGGGCCAGATCACCTCTCGCAGCCACCGGTCCAGCGGCAGGCCCTCGCCCGCCCCGCGCAGCACGGTCATGGGGGTGTGGGCGTGGCAGTTGACCAGGCCGGGAAGGAGCAGCCCTTCGAGGCGGTGGACCGAGTCGGCCGGGCCGAGTGCCGGCGCTTCCGCCGGCGGGCCCGACGCGATCACCCACCCGCCGGCAACATCGACGAAACCCGGGCTGAACAGCGAGAAGGCGGCGCCCATGGGCAGGAGGTGGTCGGCCACGTAACGGTCGATCACAGCGCCACCGCCTCCGTCGCCGGCCGCGAGCGCGGGCGGGAAAGGGCCAGCACCAGGGCGGCCAGGACCACGCCGCAGCCCGCCAGGACCACCGCCGGGGCGGCCTCCCCCAGCCAGGCCCAGGCCAGCAGGGTGGACCCGACCGGCTCCCCCAGGATGGCCAGCGCCACCACCGTGGGGGTGGTGTGCCGGAGCGACCAGGTCAGCAGCCCGTGGCCCACCAACTGCGGGAGCAAGGCGCTGAGGAAGATGTAGAAGAGGGCGGTCCCGTTCGCCGGTCGCAGCCCCACCCCGGAGAGGGCGGCCACCCCCATCACCACGGTGCCGCCCACGGCGCAGGCCACCCCCATGAACGACCACACCTCCAGGCCCGGGCCCAGGTGGCGGGCGAGGAGCAGGTATCCCGCCATGGCGGCGGTGCCCAGCAGGGCCAGGCCGTCGCCGGCCAGGGCCTGCCCGGACAACGAGAGGTCGGCGCCGCCCACGATGACCACCCCGGCCGCTCCCAACGCCAGCGAGACCCAGAGACGCCCTTCGGGACGGTCGCGCCCGGTGACCACACCGACGACGGCCAGGAGCAGCGGAGTGGCCGTGACCAGAGTCACCGAGGCGGCCACGCTGGTGAGGTCCAGCGACCAGATCCAGGCAGTGAAGTGGACCGCGTAGAGCAGGCCGGCCAGAGCCGCCCAGCCCAGCACGGGCTGCAGGCGCCGGTGCCGCCAGCCGCGGGCCACCGAGGGGACCAGCAGCCCCGCCGCCATGAGAAGGCGCAGGCCGGACCGGGTGAGAGCATGGGTGGGCTCGGCGAGCTTCAGGAAGATGGCCGCGAAGGAGATGGCCACGACCGCGGCTACCAGCGCCGGCACCACGAGATGGTTCCGCCCCTGTCGAAGCCGGGGCACCTGGGTCGTCATGGTGGGTGGGCGGCCCTCCTCGCCGTGTCGCCGGGCCGCGGCGATGCTACCGGGGCCGGGGGGCGGGCCCCGAAAGCCGCGGCGGCCGCCGCCGTAGAATCCCGGCGAGCCATCCTGCCGAGCGAGAGGTGCCCATGCCCGCCTTCCACTACCAGGAGATCTTCGAACCGGGAGCCGACGCGACCGCCTATCGGGGCCTCGGGGCCGAAGGCCTGGCGGTCGAGGCGGCAGGCAGGCGAGACATCCTGCGAGTCGATCCAGCCGTGCTGCGCCGTCTCGCCGCAGAGGCGGTGCGCGACGTCTCCCACCTCTTCCGCACCGGGCACCTGGAGCAGCTGCGGGCCATCCTGGACGACCCTGAAGCCTCGGACAACGACCGCTTCGTCGCCCGGGAGATGCTGCGCAACGCCGTGGTATCCGCCGAGATGGTCCTCCCCTCCTGCCAGGACACCGGCACCGCCATCGTGTTCGCCCACAAGGGCGAGGATGTGTACACGGGCGGGGGCGACGAGGAGGCCCTGTCGCACGGCATCTTCGATGCCTACACCGGCGGCTACCTGCGCTACTCGCAACTGGCGCCGCTCTCCATGTTCGACGAGCGCAACACCGGCACCAACCTCCCCGCCCAGATCGAGATCCACTCCGTCCCCGGGGCCGAGTACGAGTTCCTGTTCGTCACCAAGGGCGGCGGGTCGGCAAACAAGACCCTGCTCTTCCAGGAGTCGAAGGCTTTGCTGAACCCGGCGGCGATGCGCCGCTTCCTCGAGGAGAAGCTGCGCTCGCTGGGCACCGCCGCCTGCCCGCCCTACCACCTCGCTGTGGTCGTCGGCGGCACCTCGGCCGAAGCCACGCTCAAGACGGTCAAGCTCGCTTCCTGCCGCTACCTCGATGGGCTTCCGACGACCGGCAACGAGCACGGCCGGGCCTTCCGCGACCTGGAGATGGAAGAGATGGTCCTCGCCATCGCCCGGGAGACCGGCATCGGGGCCCAGTTCGGCGGCAAGTACTTCTGCCTCGACGCCCGGGTGATCCGCCTGCCCCGCCACGGCGCTTCCTGCCCGGTGGGGATCGGGGTCTCCTGTTCGGCCGACCGCCAGATCAGGGCCAGGATCACCGCCGAGGGTGCCTTCCTGGAGCAGTTGGAGACCGACCCGGCCCGGTTCCTGCCCCCGGACTCATCGGTGCGCCCGCCCGCCCCGGCCGTGCCCATCGACCTGAACCGGCCCATGACCGAGATCCGAGAAGAGCTCTCCCGCCACCCGGTGCGCACCCGCCTCTCGCTGACGGGCCCGGTCGTGGTGGCCCGCGACATCGCCCATGCCCGCCTCAAGGAGCGCCTCGACCGGGGTGAGGGGCTGCCCCAGTACCTGAAGGACCACATCGTCTACTACGCCGGCCCGGCCAAGACGCCGGAGGGCTATCCATCCGGCTCCTTCGGGCCCACCACCGCCGGCCGCATGGATTCCTATGTGGACCTCTTCCAGTCCCAGGGCGCCAGCCTGGTGATGCTGGCCAAGGGCAACCGCTCCAAGGCGGTCACCGACGCCTGCCACCACCACGGCGGCTTCTACCTCGGGTCCATCGGCGGCCCGGCGGCCATCCTGGCCAAGGAGAGCATCAAGAAGGTCGAGGTGCTCGAGTACCCCGAACTGGGGATGGAGGCCGTCTGGAAGATCGAAGTCGAGGACTTCCCCGCCTTCATAGTGGTCGACGACAAGGGCCACGACTTCTACGGGGGGTTCTGAGCGGACGCGGGGAGGGCCCGGAGGCTAGGTTGACGGCAACGCCCCGACCCGGGAGGCCCCATGGTCCATCCGCGCCGCCTTCTGTTCGTCGCCCTTGCCGGCCTGATCCTGCTCGCCGCCTGCGGTGACGACGACGGGAGCGCCGTAACCACCACGGCCACGACGGTTCCCGCCACCAGCAGCAGTGCGGCCTCGACGACGACGGCGGCAACCACCACGACCGCAGCCACCACCACGACGGAGGCCACCACCACGACCGTCGCCGACCTGCATCCGGTATGGGCCCTCGCCTGGGCCGCGGTCTGGCCGCCCGACGGGGCCACCGCGGTGTACCGCCTGGATCTGTTCAACGAACCGGCCCAGGACCTGCCCGCCATCATCGCCTACGGCGTCGAGTGGGACGAGGGCACCTGGGACCGCCTGCAGATCGGCAGTGCCGAGCCGGGCGAGTACGGGCTGGCCTTCTACTTCGATCGCTCCCAGCCGTGGGTCATCCGCGTGTGGGGCCTGCGAGCCAACGGCCCGGGCATGGGCCCCCAGGGATCCTTCGACGAGTACCTCGGCGGTTTCCCGGAGGTCGACCTCAGGGGGCTCCCCGGAACCGCGCCGACGCTGGAGGTAGGTGCCTTCGTGGCCGGGGTCGGCAACGAGCTGTACGGTCCGACCCCGGCGGTCTACGCCATGGAAGTGGTCGGGGTGGAGGAAGTGACCGTGGCCGCCGGCGTCTTCCCGGCCGCCCTGCACGTCCGCTTCGGCCTCGGCGGGGAGTTCTTCGGCGTCGAGGAAGGGCAGCCCATCACCGCGTTCTCGGACCTGTGGGTGGATGTCTCCGGGCTGATCTTGCGCTGGGATCCCGCCCCCGGCTTCGGCACCGCGCTCGAACTGGTCGAGACCTGGGAGTGAACGGGATGGGCTGACGGTTGCGGCGTCCCTGGGATCAGCCGCGGCCGGCGGACTGAAGGAGGACTACGCATGCGCAGCCATCGGATCATCGCCATCGCTGCCACCCTGGCGCTGGCCGTCGCGGCGTGCGGCGACGACGCCGTCACCACCACCGCCACTGCCACCACCGCCACGATCGCCACCACCGCGGCCTCGTCCACGACCCAGGCCGCCACCACGCTGCCCACCACCACGACCACCACCGTCCCGACCACCACAACGCTCCCCGGCGACCTCCATCCCGCCTGGGGCATCTCCTGGTCCACCATGTGGGGCGCCGTCGAGCCTCAGACCGGCCACTACCGCACACAGATCATGGGCGGCGAGTCCGTCGAACTGGCGGCCAATTTCGAGTTCGGGGTGCCCTGGCGGGGCGGCACCTGGGATCGCCTCGTTCTGGGCACCGTGGAGCCGGGCCAGTACGGGGCAGCGCTCTACTTCTCCCGCCCCGAGCCCTGGGTCCTGCGCCTGTGGGGTGTGGCCCAGACTTCCCCGGATCGCGACGACACGGTGTATGAGTACTTCGAGGTGCCCCAGGACCTGGATCTGAGCCTGCTCCCCGGCAACCCTCCGCCCATCGAGGGCAGCATGCTGGTCGAGCACGGGTTCGGCACCTTCGGCCCAACGCCGGCGATGTTCCGGGTGGAGTGGGTGGGCGTCGAGACCCTCGAAGTGGGCCTAGGAGAGATGGCGACCCTGGAGACCTACCACCTCCGCTTCGGCCTCGGTGGGGACTTCTACCCGGCCGGGCCGGGGGGAGAGATCGAGTTCTTCTCGGACCTTTGGCTCCACCCGGAGCAGATGATCGTCAAGTGGGAGCCCGGCCCCGCCGGCGGGCCGATCGAGCTGTCGATCCCCTGGGCCGCCGCTGGAGGAGGCTGAGGCTCTGCAGCGGCGGAACCGCTGGACAGGAGGCGACCATGAAGCAGTACCTGTGGCGAATCGTCCTCGCCTTGGCACTCGCCGCCCTGGCCGCCGGGTGCGGAGGCCCCGCCGGCGGGACCACCACCACCGCCGGCACGACCACTGTCACCACGGCCGGCACGACCACCACCACCACGACGTCAGCACCCTCCCCAATCCCCGCCGACACCCACCCGAGTTTCGGAGCGAGCTGGACTGTTGTGTGGCCTCCCGATGGAGCCGAGGCCATCTATAGGGTAACACGGGGCGACGAGCAGCAGGATGTGGCGGCCCGCATCGACTACGGCGTCGAGTGGGCCGGCGGCACCTGGGACCGCCTGACCATCGGCACTGCCGCCTCGGGACAGACCGGCATGGCGTGGTACTTCGACCACTCCACGCCGTGGGTTCTGAGACTGGCCGGCGCCGACGCCTTCTTCACGAATGCGGGGGGAGCCAACCTCGAGCGGGCCGTGTTCGACGAACCACTGGTCTTGGACCTCAGCTTGCTGCCCGCCGACCCGGTGGAGGCGCGGGGAAGCCTGAGCATCGCCGCGGCTGCCGCGGCGCCGCCCTTCCTGACCCTGGACTACGCGCTGCAAGCCACCTCTCTGGGCCGCGAGACCCTCACCCTCCCCGCCGGCAGGATCGAGGAAACCTGGCACATCCGGATCGTGCTGGGCGACCAGTCCGGTGGCCCGGGGGCGCACCTCTGGGTCCACCCCGAGCACCTGCTGGTCGCGTGGGAGGAGGCGGGCATCTTCGACCGCGTCGAACTGGTCGCTCCCTGGCAGTGATCCGCCCGAGCGGCGCGCCGCGTCGCTCGCCGGGGCTTGTAGACACCCCTCCGGCGCCTTACCGCCGCACCGGGACCGGCTCGGGTTCTTTCGCCGGGACCTTGGCGGGGACCGCATCCGGAGCCGCCGGCTCCTCGAAGGGCACCTGGACCGGTTCCGGCTCGACGATGATCACCCGCTTCTGCTCACCGATGTCCATGGTTCGAACCTCCTCGCTTGGCTCTCAACGTACTCGACCGTGTCGGCGTCGAAGCCGTCCACTCTGGCACCGGCCAGGCCCGACCCCGAGGTGAACCGCCGGGCGCCGAACCGGCGCTCAACGCCGCTCCCCGAACCACGAAGGCCGCGACCCGGCCGCCGCGCCGATCCGAGCCTCATCGGCGCCGGCGAGCCCGAGCGCCTCCTCCGGTGCGCCCGGGGCCCAGACGGCAGCCAGGTGAACCAGAGCGGCGCCGACGATCAGCGCCGACACCACCGCCGCCGGAGTCGCCAGGAACACCACCTCGCCCTCGCCCACACCCCGGTGGGTGCTGGCCTCCCCCCCGGCCAGGGCCGCCACCCACGCCGCACCCCGGGCCGCCGCTCCTCCTCGGTGCCGCGCCGGGCGCGCCACCACGGCGTCGGCGGCATAGGAGCCCACCAGTCCCGACCACAGCGAGGCCAGGGTGTCGGGCCGGTCGAACACGTCGAGGGCCAGCGGCCGCCCGCCGGCCACGGCCAGCACGCCACGCTGGCCGGGCACCGGGCGCAAGGCCGCGAGGACCCCATCGAGGTGCCCCCGGCGCTGGTGCTGGACCTCGGCGTACGAGCCGCTCGGCGAGTGGACGCCGTGCGCTTCCAGGTGGCGATCCACCGAGGCCCAGACTTCGCCCATGTCCGACTCGTAACCCGCCCCGCGGCGCACCTGTTCCCGCACCCCGACGTTCTTGGCCGACCGCACCCCCGGGGAGGCGTGGACTTCCTCGCGGGCGGCGGGGGCAGTGCCTCCCCAGCGGTGCTCTTCGACGCAGGAGACCGGGATGACCAGGGTCTCCCGGGCCGGCACGAGCACCGTGGTGTTGAGGGTGCGCGTCTGGCGCAGCCCACCCACCACCTCCCCCTCCAGCAAGAGCACCGCCTCGAGACCGTGGTTGACCACGACCAACTCCGGCACCGACCCGCCCTCGAGTTCCTCCACCGTCACCACGCCCTCAGCCAGCGCCCCGGCGAACAGCCGGTAGGCAACCGCCT
The DNA here is from genome assembly GCA_025456165.1 of Acidimicrobiia bacterium. Next base: position 11,167 of record JALOLI010000005.1, read on the forward strand.
CCCCCTCGTGGAACAGCGGGACGAGCGTGAGCGGGCCCGACTCCTGCGCCTCTCCCAGGAGCAGCCCTGAGGTGAGCAAGGTGACGACCGTATCTGCTGCGTTCATGCGCCCTCCTTCCCGTCACCATCGCGCTCGGGTGTGACAGATTCGGCAGCCGCCGGGGACGATCCGTTCCCCGAGCCCGCGCCAGCGCGCCGCCCGGCGCGCTCCTCCACCATCCGGCGCTTCTTCTCGCCCACCACGTTGGCGAACAGGCGAGCCGAGGACGACGCCGCTTCCACCTCGCCCAGGGTCAGATCGGCCGCACAGGCCATGGTCGGCGGGTCCCAGGCCACCCCCTTCTCGGCGGCGTAGGCCGCCGCCGGCATGCGGTGGCGCCGGGTGCGGGTCTCGGCCCGCTGGAGGTAGTAGTGGGAGATCATGTGGAAGACCTCACCCTCCCCGGCGCGGAAGGTGAGGGCCACCGGCGCCTCGCCCCAGCGCTCCTGCAGCTCCCGCGAGGAGATGAGCACTTTCACCCGGGTGGGGTCCCGCACCACGATGGGGTAGGAGGAGCCCTCCAGCCACCAGATGGGGTCGTCGGCACCTGCCATGACCCCCTTCAGGAAGGGGTTCTCGTGGGCCGCCGCTTCCACCCGGACCACTGCGTCGGCAGTGGGCCGCTGGTTGTAGGCGACCACGCCGGGAAAGGCGGGCTCGAGCACGTGGCGCAGGGCCCAGTCGGTGGTGAAGAGGCTTCCCCCGGCCGCGACGAACCGCCGCACCATCCCCACTGCCGTCGCTCCCACCTGCCCGGGGCAGTTGATGACGAGCAACTGCTCGGGCCGCAGCGAGAGGCCTGCCAGTTGCTGCGGGTCCACTGCCAGATGCGACAGTTCGAGAGCCTCCAGGACCCACTCGACGTGGTCGTACTGCCCGCGCACCACCACGATGTCGGAGCGCTGCACCTGCTCCAGCACCCTGTGGAGGCTCGGGTCATCCCGGGCAATGGTGTCGCGCGTGTGCCGGCCGCCCACCTGGTAAGCCCGGCGGCGGCGCTCCTGGCCGGTCGTGTCGTTCTCGGTCATCGGGGCCCCCTTCCATTGCTTGCGTTATCGCCACTGACGACACGATAATAACACTGTCAGAATAGAATTGCCACATAAGGTGTCACGATCCTTGGTCGATTACACCGTGAGTATTAGGTTGGCACCAGCAGGTCTAGCGAAAGGCCCGGACCCCATGGACATCGAACACGAACGCCCGGAGTTCTACGAGGCGCTCGGTCGAACCATCCAGGTGCTCCGCACCGACCAGAGCCTCGATCGCAAGGACCTCGCCGACCGGGCCGGGATCTCCTACTCCTACCTGGCGGCGATCGAGAACGGCAAGAAGCCCCCTTCCTCCAAGGTGCTCTTCGCCATCGCCGGCGCCCTGGGGCTGCTCAGCCACGAGTTGCTCGCTTCGGTGGAGACCCGCCTGCGCCGCCGGCACCAGCCCGCGGCCGCGGCGCGCTTCGCCGCCCCCTCAGCGCGCCAGGCCTGGTTCCACGGCGCCCCGGCGGCGGCCCCGCCTCCCCCCGGGCGGACGGAACAGCTCCGCACGACCGACTACGCCTCGCCGACTCGGCCGGCCCCTTCTGCCGGCGCCCCCTACTCCGCTGCCGGCTTCCTGATGGAGTTGGAGCGGCTCAACGAGCAGTTGAGTGACGAGGACCGCGACCTCGTGCTGGGCCTGGCCCGCCGTCTGGCTACCGACGAGTAGCCTCGGGGGCCAGCGCCGCCGAGGCGCCGCATCGAGCGAGGAAGGTGGCCCATGAAGCGGATCGGCGTTCTCCTCCTGCTACTGGCGGCGGCCGCTCTCCCGGCCGCGGCGCAAGCCGGCGCCCTCCCCTTTCAGGTGACGTGCTTCGACAGAATCGCCGACGCCGCCTACCGCGGCACGAGCGGCCCCGATACCTTCTACGGCACGCCCGGAGACGATGTGATGATCGGCTGGGAGGGCGATGACATCCTGTACGGCAACGGTGGCCGGGATCGGATTTGCGGAGGCGAGGGCAACGACCGCATCTTCGGCGGCCCGGGAGGCGATCTCCTCGACGGTGACTGGGGCAACGACCGGGTGTACGGCCAGACCGGCAACGACGGCTACATCCTGGGAGGCGACGGCAACGATGTCCTCTTCCCGGGCCCCGGTTCGGTGGCCTTCACGGCCACGATCGAAGGCGGGGCGGGGCGGGACCGGATAGTCATCGACCGGCCCGGCTACAACGAGGTCTTCGGTGGCGCCGGCCGGGACACCATCGACTTCCGCCGCGCCCCCTTCGGCATGCTCCTCGACCTGCGCTTCGCGGCGGAGTACATCGACGACTCCGGCGTGCCCACCATCGGAGGCAAGGCCTTCGAGGTCGAGAACGTGTACGGCTCGTCCCACGACGACTTCCTCTCCGGCAACGCCCAGGGGAACCGCCTGTACGGGTTCGCCGGGGCAGACACCCTGCACGGCCGCGCCGGCGGCGACTTCCTCGACGGCGGCACCAGCGCCGGCGATTGGATCGAAGGCGATGAGGGCACCGACACCTGCGTGGACCCCGAGGCCCACGACCTGTTCCTCGCCGCCGCCGCGGCCGTCGTCGCCGACACCATCGTCGAGGACGGCTGCCTGGAGTACGCCTTCTGGGC
>JALOLI010000143.1 GCA_025456165.1 Acidimicrobiia bacterium
ATCGGCTCATGGACGCGGCGGCGATTCCGGTCGAGCAGCAATACGAGTTCATGTCGGCCGCGGTCTGGTTCGTCGAGCAGAGCCTCCACCAGAGCGACGGCGGCGACATCGCCACCTATCGCGAGGCGGTGCGACGCCTGCTGCTCACCTATTCCGAGGAGGACTACGGCTTTGCAGACCAGGCCGACATCTGGGAGTGGGAAGCCTGGCTGAGCACCTGGTTGGCGGGCCAGTGAGCCGGCGGCGTCTCACCCCCCCGCCGCCGCCCACTCCCACAGGAAGGTGTGCCCCCAGGTGACGGCGTTGGCCGTCTCCTTGGTGGAGGAGTAGGTGTTGAGGTCGCCCTCGTACCAGGGGTCGATGCTGCCGGCGCGGAACAAGGCCTCCGCCGCCTCCAGGTCGGCGGCATCCCCGCCGAGGTGGTGGGCGTAGGCCAGGGCGTCGGCGGCGAGGAGGAGCCAGTTCGTGACGTCCGCCTGATCGTTCTCCGCCCGCCCGTCGAACCACCACTCGTAGGGCAGGGCGGCCCGCGGCCCCGACTCCACGGGCGGCAGCGAGATGAGGGCGTAGTCCCGCAACCATCCGGCGTAGGCCAGGTAGGAGTCCCGGGCCCCGGCGGCGTCGGGCAGATCGAACTCCCCGAGCACCTCCAGGTAGTCCGCCAGGGCCCGCAAGTACAGGCCCAGCGCCCACGGCTTGAGGAAGCGATCGGTGCCGTCCGGGCCGTCGAGGTAGGGCTGAGCATCGGCCGCCGCCCAGGCCACCAGGGCCTCGGCCACCTCGCGGTAGCGCTCGTCGCCGGTAGCGCGGTAGGCCTCGACCACGATGGAGAGCGAGTTGGCCGCCGGGCGCTCCCCGTTGAGATAGAGGCCGTCTTCCAGGGCCCAGCCCTCCCCGCTGCACGCCCCGAGGTAGGGGCAAAGGTGCCGGTCGTTGCGCAGGCGGTACTCGATGCAGTCGGCGACCTCGAGGGCGGCCTCGAGAGCCGGCGGGTAGCCCGTCAGGTAGTAGGTGAGCAGCAAGCCCTCGGGGCCGAAGGCGGTGTCGGGGTGAGTGCCGCCGTAGTTGCGGTGCGCGTTCTCGAAGCCCGTCTCGTCGTGATAGGAGTGGCCGAAAGCGATGCCGTCCGACCAGTGACGCGGGGAGTGGAGGGTGTGCAGCACATCGGCGTCGGCGAAGTGGCGGTTCCCCGCCTCGGCCAGTTCGCGCCAGCGGGCGTCGCCGGTGCGCATCCATTGCAGCCAGACCCCGAGGCCGGCGTCGTACTTCAGGTTCAGGGGCGAGAGCCCGTAACCCTCGTAGTCGATGGGCCAGTCCCCGAAGTCCGTGATGCCGTAGAAGTCGGTGGCCTCGATCGCCTCGGGCAGGTCGGCGTGCCACTCCATCCAGCCTCGATAGGCCGGAGCTCGTTCGAGCTGCGCCGCCAGGTAGGCCTCGTAATCGGGCCAGTCGGCGCCCGGAAGGGCAGTGGGGCTCGCTGCCCCGCTCGCCACGTACCATCCGGCCGGGGCCACTGCCGCCGGCGCCCGGCCTCCCTGGGGAACCCGGTCACCCGCAGACCAACCGAGCCAGATCTCGTGGGTCTTGTGCTCCCCGGCCCGCAGGGTGTAAGCGAAGTCGTCCGGCCCGTACTCCGTCGGGAAGAGCCCCACCTCCAGCGCCCCGCCGGGTGCGGCCCGCAGCGACTTGGGGAACTGCTCCCAGAAGTCGGCGACCTCGACCGCCCACCAGCCGGTCTCACCGCCCACGGCCAGGAACCCGGGGGCGTGGTCCCCCGCATCCACCACGGCCCGGCCCAGCGTCGTCCGATAGCCGCGGCTCTCCGCGTAGGCCTGCAGCCGGGGACGGGCGTCGAGAGGCGAGCCATCCCAGTCGGTCACGCGGGCGTAGGCATCCCAGGAGCCGGTGCCGCTCGAAGCCTGGTGCAGGAGAAGCGGCCGATCCAGTGCCCCCGACACCGGTCCCGTCTCGCCGCCGACGGAGTAGGACTGGGCGCCGCCGGCGCCGAGCGGGAGCACGAGAGACAGATCGGCGAACCGGCGGCTCCCCGCCGAGTCGAGGGCCTGGCAGGAGATCTGGGCATCCTCGCCCAGCGGGCAGGCCGTGCGGTTCTCCACCGTCAAGAAGAGGCGCACTTCGGCCCGGCCGGCGTAGAACCAGTAGCGGGCGGTGTAACCGAGCACGGCCGGTCCGGCCGCCGGGCGCAGCCACCCCGACACCTCGACGGCGGCCCGCAGCGGCCCGGCGGCCGTCACCTCCACCTCCACCGGTCCCCCCATCTCCGCCACCCGGCCGTCGGGCAGGACCAGGCGCGCATAGGCGGGCTCGCTGAGCCCCGGGGCGGTCAGGCGGCCGTCGCCGCGGGAAACGTCGAAGCGGGCGGCGCCGGTCTCCACCCGCACCGCCCCGGGGAGATCGCTCACCGTCAGCGGTGGCGCCGCGGCCGCCGCGCCACCCGAGCCGACTAAGCGGAACGAGGCGCGGCCCCCGGCCGGCAGGTCGGCCTGGAAGTCGACCAGCAGCCAGCGGAGGGGCGCCGCCGGGTCGTCCGGCGCGCCGCCCCAGCGGGCCAGGGGGGTGAACTGGGCCGCCACCTGCCGCCCGGCGGCGTCGAGCAGGCGCAGGCCGGCGGTGTCGGTGATCCCCAACTCCCGCGGGAGGGGGACGCCCGAGGTGACCGGGGTTCCGGCGCGGGACAGGCCGGAGGTCTCCGCCACGACGAGGGGCACGGCGAGCACTCCCGACGCCGGTTCCTGTCCGCATCCCACGCCGGCGGGGCAGGGCGGGGCCACAGTCACCCCGCAGCCGCGACGCCGCTCGGCAACGCAGGCATCCAGGCCGGGGCCCCCGTCGGCCCGATCACGATCGGGCCCTCCCGACAACCGGTCGGCCCCACCCCCTCCGGAGAGCAGATCGGTCCCGGGGCCTCCGAAGAGGGCATCGCCCTCGCGCTCGCCGAGGAGCACATCGTCGCCCGGACCTCCCACCAGGCGGTCGGCACCTCCCCCACCGGAGAGGCTGTCGGCCCCTTCCCCGCCGAGGAGCACATCGCGCCCCGGCCCGCCCAGGAGCCGGTCGTCTCCGTCGCCGCCGCAGATCATGTCCCGGCCGCTGCCGCCCTCGATGGTGTCGTTGCCTCCCAACCCGGCAATCACATCCGGCTCCGGGGTGCCGGTGAGGTGGTCGTCGCCGGCAGAGCCGACGATCGTGGCCGGCCGGCCCCGGCAGAGGGGCGGCACGGCCGCCGCGCCTGCCTCCGGTAGGGCCAGGGCGCCGCACACCAGCAGCAGGGCCATCGTCGGCACCCCGCGGCGTCGGTCCCGGCTACTCCTCCACGGTGATCGTCCCGCCCAGGGTGTTGTTGCCTTCATTCGGCTCCTCGATTGCGCGCAGCGTGTCCACCCATGCATCCCAGCGGAAGGTCCCGGGCTCGGCCCAGCCGGCGAATTCACACGAGGCGGTGCCCATGGCGAGGCGGGTCTCCCAGGAGCAGACCCGCCCCAGGGCGTCGGGTTGCAGCACCAGATCGAGAGTGATGGGAACGGGGAAGGCCTCGTCGCCGCCCAGGTCCACCCACTGGATCGTCGCCGTCACCGCCTCGCCCACCCGCGGCGACAGGGGGTCGAAGGTGACCGCCACCACCGTCAGGTCGGACCCGCGGCCTATCGGCACCACCGCCGTCGTGGGCGACGACGACCCGCCGCAGGCGGCGAGCAGCACCGCCAAAGCGGCGAGCAGAAGAAACCGGCGCACCCCACCAGCGTAGGGCGGCCCCCGACATCAAACCTGCAGCTGGTGCCACTCGGAGTTGTTGAACTCGTTGGAGTCGGTCTCATCGACCTCCCTCTCACTGTCGACGACCACCCCCCAGTCGTGCGGACCGGCGGGCTGCCCCGGCACCTGGCAGACGATGGATCCCGAAGCCCAGTTGCCGTCCTCGGAGCAGAGAACCGCGTGGTTCACCCGCACCTGGACGGTGTACATGGGAAGGGGACCCACCTCGTTGAGATCGGCAAAGGTCGCCGTGATGGTGAAGGGCTCGTTCGGACCCGGCTGCGAGGGGCTCAGAGTGACTCCGGTGACGGCCAGGTCGGGCAGGTTGCCCTGGCCCGGTCGGCGCACTGCGATGGTGAAGAACTCGTGGTTGTCGTCCTCGTTCGACTCCTCCACGTCGCCCATCCGATCCAGAGTGATCTCCATCTCGAAGTCGCCGGGTTCCCTGAACGGCGGAATCTCGCAGGTGACGACATCGACTCCGGGATTGACGACCACGTCGCACACCGGGTTCTCGGATTGGAGGATCGCAACCCGGACTTCGTAGGCGGGCAGGTCGCCGCGGAACCCGGCCTGCGTCTGAGCGATCCCGATCTCGAGCGCGACCTCCTCGTCGGGTGATGGCGGGTCGGGCTCCCAGGTTCTCCAGGCGACGGCGAGGTTGGGAAGTGAGTCTTCCGGTTCGCCACCGGCAATCGTGACGGTGCCGGCCGCCAGGTTGTCTTCCTCGAAGAGCCCCTCATCGACATCGCCCCCCGAGTCGGCGGCCGCCGTCCACTCGTAAACACCCTGCCCGTTGGCGTCGTAGCCGGGGAACCGGCAGGTCAGGGTCA
>JALOLI010000144.1 GCA_025456165.1 Acidimicrobiia bacterium
GCTGGGCTTCCATCTCGGCCTCGTAGCCGGGGCGGTCGAGCCCGAAGCCCCTCTCGGCGGCGATCTCGGCGGTCAGTTCCACCGGGAAGCCGTAGGTGTCGTGCAGGCGGAAGGCCACCGGCCCCGGCACGGCGCTGCCGGCCTCCAGGCCGTCCAGCTCCTTTTCCAGCATCGCATAGCCACCCTCGAGAGTGCGGCGGAAGCGCACCTCCTCGCGCTCGGCGGTCAGTTCCACCGGGAAGCCGTAGGTGTCGTGCAGACGGAAGGCCACCGGCCCCGGCACGGCGCTGCCGGCCTCCAGGCCGTCCAGCTCCTTTTCCAGCATCGCATAGCCGCCCTCGAGAGTGCGGCGGAAGCGCACCTCCTCGCGCTCGGCGGTCTCCATGATCCCGGCCTGGGCCTCCGCCACCGCCGGGTAGGCCTCCCCCATGACCCCTACCGTCGCCGCGACGAGGGCCGGGGTCACCAGGTCGGTGGCTCCCAGCGTCCAGGCGTGGCGCACCGCCCGGCGCACCAGACGGCGCAGCACGTACCCCCGCCCCTCGTTCGACGGCGCCACCCCGTCGGAGATGAGGAAGGTCAAGGCCCGGCCGTGGTCGGCCAGCAGGCGCAGGGCGACATCGGACCGGGCGTCGGCGCCGAAGCGGGCCCCGGTCAAGCGCTCGGCGGCGGCCAGCACCGGGCGCACCAGGTCGGTATCGAAGATCGTGGGAACGTCCTGGAGGATCATGGCGGCCCGTTCCAAGCCCATCCCGGTGTCGATGTTGCGCGACGGCAAGTCCCCGATCACGTGGTACGGCTCGTCCTGGATGTGCTGCATGAACACCAGGTTCCAAACCTCTATGAAGCGATGCTCGGCCGCCTCGCCGCCCGCGATGGGCCCGCCCCCGGGGCCGTACCTGGGGCCCCGGTCCACGAAGATCTCCGACGACGGCCCGCACGGGCCGGGGACCCCCATCTGCCAGAAGGTGCCCTGAGCCGCGGTGCCGCGCTGCAGGCGGTCGGGGCGCACCCCCACCCCGTCGATCCAGATGGCGGCGGCCTCGTCGTCGTCCTCGAAGATGGTGAACCACAGCACGTCGGGATCCAGGCCCAGGTGCTCGGTGACGAACTCGTAGGCCCAGGGGATGGCCTTCTCCTTGAAGTAGTCCCCGAAGGAGAAGTTGCCCAGCATCTCGAAGAAGGTGGCGTGGCGCGAGGTCGTGCCCACGATGTCGATGTCGATGGTGCGCAGGCACTTCTGCACCGAGACTGCCCGCCGGTACGGGGGCCGCTGCTCGCCCAGGAAGTAGGGCTTGAAGGGGACCATGCCGGCGTTGGTGAGCAGGAGGGTGGGGTCCACCGGGATCAGGGAGGCGCTGGGGACCACGGTGTGCTCCCGCAGCCGGAAGAAGTCGAGGTAGGCGCGACGGATGTCCGCGCCGGAGCGCAGCGGGCTCATCGCGTGCCTCCATCGGCGCGGCGGGACGGGCCTGCGGATTGGCTGGTCGGCATGGGGGTGAGCGGCACGGGCGGAAGGGTACTCACTCCCTCGGGCCACGCCCGACGAGGCGATCCAGGGCAGCCAGACGCTCCGCCCGCTCGCCTTCCGCCCCCTCGCTGCCGGGCCGGTAGAAGATGCTGCCGGCGGCGGCGTCGGGAAGGTACTGCTGGGCCACCACCCCTCCGGGGAAGTCGTGGGGGTAGCGGTAGCCGACTCCGTGGCCCAGGCTCGCCGCCCCGCGGTATCCGGTGCCCCGCAGGTGGGGCGGCACCACCGCTCCCGGGGAGTCCTCCACGGCCCGGCGGGCGGCCTCCATGGCTCGCTTGACCGAGTTCGACTTGGGGGCCGTCGCCAGGTACAGCGCCGCCTCGTGCAGGGCATAGGCCGCCTCAGGCAGGCCCACGAATTGCAGGGCATGGGCCGCGGCCACCGTCACCCCGAGGGCCGCCGGGTCGGCCAGGCCCACGTCCTCCGAGGCCAGGACCACCATGCGCCGGGCGATGAACTCCGGGTCCTCCCCGCCGGCCAGCATCGTCTCGAGCCAGTAGGCCGCGGCGTCGGGATCGGAGCCGCGCAGGCTCTTGATGAAGGCCGAGATCACATCGTGGTGCTGGTCGCCGCCCTTGTCGTAGCGCACCACCCGCCGCTGCAGGGCCTCTTCCACCTCGGCGGCCGAGATCACGGCCCGGCCACGCCCCGAGGCGAGCAGCGCCGCCACCTCCAGGGCGTTCAAGGCCAGCCGGGCGTCGCCGCCCACCCGTTCCGCCAGGGTGGCCCGGGCCTCCGCGTCTATGCCGGAGACGATCCCGCCCAGGCCGCGCTCCCCGTCCGCCACGGCCCGGTCGATCAGGGACCCCACCTCGGCCGGGGCCAGCGGCTCCAGCCGGAAGAGGGTCGCCCGGCTGATGAGGGGGGAGTTCACCTCGAAGAACGGGTTCTCCGTGGTGGCGCCGATCAGGGTGACGATCCCGTGCTCCACCCCCGGCAGCAGGGCATCCTGCTGGGCTTTGGAGAAGCGATGGATCTCGTCGAGGAACAGGACCGTCCGCCGGCCCTGCTCTTCGAGGCGCCGGGTCGCCGCGGCCAGCACCTCCCGCACCTCCTTCACCCCGGCGGTGGTCGCCGACAGGGCCTCGAAGGCGGCGCTGGTCTCCGTGGCCACCAGGAAGGCGAGGGTCGTCTTGCCCGTCCCCGGCGGCCCCCACAGGATCATCGACACCGGCCGGCCCGCCCGCACGACCCTCCCGAAGGCCGCCCCCGGCCCCAGCAGCTGCTGCTGGCCCACCACCTCGTCCAGGGAGCGGGGCCGCATTCGGGCGGCCAGAGGCTCGGCAGAGCGCCGCCGCCCTTCTCTCTCCGCCCGGAAGAGGTCGCCGGTGGTCACCCCGGCGGCCCCTCCCCCTCTCCCTCGAGGACGGCACGGGTCTCGGGCCGCAGGTCGATCCCCAGCTCCCGCAGTTGCTCGTCGATCACGGCGGTGGGCGCCTCGGTCATGGGGTCCAGTCCGGTCTGGGTCTTGGGGAAGGGGATGACCTCGCGGATGTTGGGCTCGCCGAGCAGGATCGAGAAGAGGCGGTCGATGCCCACGGCGAACCCGGCGTGGGGCGGGGTCCCGTAACGCAACGCCCGGATGAACCAGCCGAAGCGCCGCTCCGCCTCCTCGTCGCTGATGCCCAGCACGGAGAACACCCGGCGCTGCACTGCCGGGTCGTGGATCCGCACGCTTCCCGACCCCAGTTCAGTGCCGTTGAGAACCAGGTCGTAGCCCTGGGCGGAGGCCCGCTCCGGGTGCTCCTCCATCTCCCGCACATCCACCGGAGCAGTGAAGGGGTGGTGCGCCGGGGCCAGCCCGCCCTCGGCGGTGACCTCGAAGACCGGGAAGTCGGTGACCCAGAGGAAACGCAGCTCCTGGTGGCCCCGGGGCTGGCCCAGCTCCAGGCGCAGCTTGCCCAGCAGGGCCCGGGTCTCCCGGGCATCGCCGGCCGCCAGCAAGAGGGTATCGCCCGGCCCGGCCGCGAAGGCCCCGACCAGGGCGGCCGTCTCGGCCGCGTCCAGGTGCTTGGCCAGCGCTGAGCGCAGCGCCCCGCCGTCCTCGACCACCGCCGTCACCAGCCCCTTGGCCCCGAGGGCCCGGGCCCGCTCACCCAGGGCGTCCAGCCCACTGCGCGACAAGCCCAGCGGGCCGGCGTTGATCCCGGCGGCCAGGCCTCCGGCCTCCACCACGGAGCGGAAGGCCTGGAACCCTCCGGCGGCGAACACCTCGTTGAGCCCGACGATCTCCATGCCGAAGCGGAGATCCGGCTTGTCGGTCCCGTACCGGGCCAGCGCCTCGGCATACGTCAGGCGGGGGAAGGGCAGGGCGAGAGGGGCGCCGCGCTGCTCGCCGACTACCTCGGCCATGACCTGCTCCAGAGTGGCCAGGACGTCGTCCTGGCCCCAGAAGGACCCCTCGATGTCCAGCTGGGTGAACTCGAGCTGCCGGTCCGAGCGGAAGTCCTCATCGCGATAGCAGCGCGCCACCTGGTAGTACCGCTCCACCCCGCCAACCATCAGCAGTTGCTTGAAGAGCTGCGGCGACTGGGGCAGGGCGTAGAAGGTCCCCGGGCGCAGCCGGCTCGGCACCAGGACGTCGCGGGCCCCCTCGGGAGTCGAGCGGATCAGGGTGGGCGTCTCGATCTCGAGGAAGCCCAGGCGGTCGAGGGCCCGGCGCATGGCCGAGATCCCCTTCGAGCGCGCCCTGAGGTTGGCCGCCATCCGCGGCCGGCGCAGGTCGAGGTAGCGGTAGGCCAGGCGGCGCAGCTCGTCGATCTCCGCCCGGTCGTCGATCTGGAACGGCAGCGGGTCCGACGGGCTGAGGACCCGCAGCTCCGCCGCCGCGACCTCGATCTCTCCAGTGGGGAGATCCGGATTCGTGATCCCCGCCGGGCGCACCCGCACCTTCCCCACCAGGGCGATGCAGTACTCGTCGCGCAGTTCGCGCCCCAGCGCGGCGGCCTCGGGAGCGGCAGCGGGGTCCACCACGACCTGCACCACCCCGCTGGCGTCGCGCAGGTCCAGGAACATCACCCCGCCGTGGTCGCGGCGCGCCTTCACCCAGCCGGCGAGGCGCACCTCC